>CAZONN010000013.1:11648-19483 GCA_964581235.1 uncultured Amphibacillus sp. | reverse complement strand
GTGGTTCGTTGATTTTATTAATCATGGGTGTCTACGGGACAATTATCAATGCTGTTACTCAATTACAATTAGATATTTTAATTGTTGTCGCTATAGGTGTCGGGCTAGGGATCATTACGATGAGTAAACTCATTAGCTATATGCTAAGTCAATATCCAGTTGCAACTTATGCAGTAATTATTGGTTTAGTAATAGGCTCAATCTATGTTATCTACCCTAGTTGGCCGGTAGGAGGAAGTGAGCTTATTTTAAGTGGACTCGCTTTATTACTCGGTTTAGTGCTAGCATACATGCTTGGCCGAGTTGAATATAAAGAAAATTAATAGTGATAGTTAGGATGTGATGTGATGATCCGTGAAGCAACACTTCAGGATTTAGAGAAAATTATGACAATCGTGCGCGCAGTAGTTAAGTTAATGCGCGATAGGGGTAGCGTGCAATGGGATGATAGCTATCCAACTGAAGCGGATTATCTGAAAGACATCAATAAACGTGAGTTATTTGTTTATCTCATAGAAGATAAAGTAGTTGGCGTTTATTCGATCAGTCACGAAGGACACAATGAGTATCCTTTAATTAATTGGGCTAGCAACGTCCCAGCATGGACGCTTAAGCGTATAGCCATAAGTCCTGACTATCATGGTCGTGGAATAGCAGATCAGCTGATGCGATTTGCTGAAGAGCATGCAAAAGCTAACGGTGTTTATCGAATAAATACCGACACATATAGCGAAAACTTACATGCTCAAAAAGTTTTTAAACGACATGGCTATCAGTTAGTTGATAAAAGAACTGGTCGCCGAGGTACAATCGAATTTTTCTATTTTGAAAAGATTTTGTCCAAAGGGGAGGAATGAGACTAATTTATGTTTGCTGTTGATCAGGTTTGTTTCCAGACCAAGCAACAAGTAATTTTAGCTCAAATTCAACTTTCACAAAAAACCGGCTCGATTACTGCATAAATCGGGCATAATAGAGCCGGAAAATCAACTTTGATGACTAACTAAATAAATGCTTTGGTCATTCAATCTCTTGACAGGCTCCTTAACTAAGGAGGCTTTTTTAATTTAACATTTGTCAGCATATTAATTATCATTTGTACTATAGTGCGTTATAATTATTCTATATCGTAAATTAGGAGCGAGAAAAATGAATCAAGAAAAAGAGCAATATCTAAAAAGAAAACAAGACCCGTCATTGAAACTCTTTGTTGTTCTATCAAAGGCTTATCGCTCAGTTACGGACCGAGTGACAGAAGATATTCGCAAGTATGGTTTAAATCCGACAGAATTCGCGGTACTGGAACTATTATACCATTCAGGGGATCAACCATTGCAAAAAATCGGCGATAAAATTTTATTGGCTAGCGGCAGCATTACTTATGTTGTCGATAGGTTAGAAGAAAAGGGATACATTAACCGGACGCGATGTGCCAAGGACCGTAGAATTACACATGCCTCGATTTCAGATGCAGGAAAAGACTTACTCAATGAAATCTTCCCTGATCACTGGAAGCAAATAGAAGAAATTACCGCCGCTCTATCAGAGCAAGAAAAACGAGTAGCAATTGACTTATTGAAAAAACTAGGTCTATATGCCGATGAAATCAAATAGAAATTATCGCACCTCTTTCTCAATTTAGCTATAAAGAAGGAGGTGTTTTTATGTTGAAAAAACGATTAAAATCAACTGTTTTGTAAACTAATAACTTTTTTAAAATATAAAAGATGATGTTTGTTTGGTGATAAAATGGGTATATAGAAAAAGAGGATATAGGAATAAGAGCCTAATTTTGTTTTAGAGCCAAGAATAAATCCGAAGCTAGAAACTGAGTTAATAGAGGACTTGTTTTCTGAACAAAGTTAATTAGTTGAAGTGTATAAAAACAGAAGAAAATAACAAGTGTCGAGTACTCTTACTTTAGAGGGGGGATTAATGAAATGTCAGAGATAGAGATCACCGTTTATAGCAGTGATGACTGTGATGAGTCGATTCAAATTATTGATTATTTAAATGAATTATCTGTTGATTATAACGAAAAGAATGTTACTACAAATCGAGAGTTCTTAACGGAATTACAAGCACGCGATGTCTATTCAGCTCCTGCTGTTATTATTAACAATCAAGTTGTATTGGGCTTTCAGAAAGATAAAATTAGACGTTTAATTCAAAAGGACTGATGAATTAGATGAACGATTTGAATCACATTCTCATATGATAATCTAACAAAGATTATTGAATAGGGGTGTTTTTATGCGATCAAATCGATTCTTTTTTCAGCCCAAAAGTCAAACGCCTAATGATCCATACTACTATAATCAACTTCCACCATCTGCACAAATGAACCAACAACCCTATCCGCCAACATATCCAAATATGCCCTTTCATCAGGGGCCTTGGCAACCACCATATCATGGTATGCATGGAATACAAGGTATGGATACCCAGCAAAAACCACCTACAAAAGGAGTTATGGGCTATTTTCAAAATGATGAAGGGAAATTCGACGTCGATAAAGTTCTAAATACGGCTGGTCAAGTGGCTAATACGTATCAACAATTCTCTCCGATAGTTAAAGGGATTGGCTCATTCTTTAAAGGTGGCTAACTGATAGTCTTGTCAAAATTGGCAAGACTATTATTAATATATTTTAAAAGGATGATTTTAATGATTGGTTGTTTATGTATTCACGGATTTACTGGAGGACCATATGAAATTGAACCATTGACGACCCATTTAGCTGAAGAAACAGATTGGCTGATCGAGACAATGACATTACCGGGTCATGGTTTAGACTTACAATTAGATGATGTTAATCACAATGAATGTAGAGTGGAATCACTTTAACCTTCCAATCCTCACGTAAATATTTTTAATTCAAAACATGAATATAAATAAAATCGATCGATTTTTGGGACTGAAGAAAGATAATCAAGTGATTGAAATACGTTCGCCTAGAGTGGAGATCACGATTATAAACCACAAACACCATTAATATAAATATACTTATTTTATCATGATTAGTTGGATATGTCGTTGGCTATAAGAACAATTACTAGAACATAAGCAGATATTGTGTTAAAATAAGCACATCCATTGAATGCTCGTTAGTAAGCCTCTTTCGTTGAAAAAAGTGGAGAGAGGTTTTTTCCACGTTAATAAACAGACAGATTTGCGGGTAACCTAAGATTATAAAGGTGGGCACTTTTTACGAATCGCTTTAGAAAGTGCAGATACTATAAGTCAAATGCTGTATCATAAAACATTATTTTATGAAAAATAAAGATTAATTTTGTAGATGAATGCGAATATTAAAATCAAATACACACGATAAAGTGGAAGTATTGACTGATGAAGATATCTGTTAACGTGTCATTACAAGCACACGATGAGATTTAGAAAAAGGAGTTTGAAAATACATTGACTACATTTCAAGAATTAAAAATTTCAGCGCCAATATTAAAAGCACTAAATAATATGGGCTTTGAAGAAGCAACACCGATTCAAGCACAGACAATTCCATTAGGCTTAAAAGGTGAAGACGTTATAGGCCAAGCACAGACAGGGACGGGAAAAACAGCTGCCTTCGGTATTCCGATGATTGAGCTGATTGAAAAGAAACAACGTAAAATCCAAGGTCTAGTTGTTGCGCCAACACGTGAACTAGCGATCCAAGTATCAGACGAGATTCACCGATTAGGGAAATTTAAGGGCATTCGCTCATTGCCTATCTTTGGTGGACAAGAAATGCAACGCCAAATTCGTGCGCTAAGAGATGGTCCGCATATCGTTGTCGCTACACCAGGACGTTTACTTGACCATATGCGTCGTAAAACAATTAACATTAGTGAGGTAAAAACAATTGTTTTAGATGAAGCTGATGAAATGCTCAACATGGGTTTCATTGATGATATCCGTGACATTTTAAAAATGGTTCCCGAAGAACGTCAAACATTACTGTTCTCGGCAACAATGCCGAGAGAAATTCGCCAAATTGCTGCAACAATGATGCGTGATCCGAAAGAAGTAAAAGTTAAGTCAAAACAAATGTCAGTAGATAATATTGAACAAAAATTTGTTGAAGTACATGAAAAACAAAAATTCGATACACTAACGAATTTATTAGATATTCATGTTCCAGAACTTGCGATTATTTTTGGTCGAACTAAAAAACGCGTTGATGAATTATCGGATGGTCTTCAATCAAGAGGATTCCGTGCAGAAGGTATTCACGGTGACCTAACTCAAGGTAAACGTATGAGCGTTTTAAATCAGTTCAAGAGTGGACGAGTTCAAATTTTAGTTGCAACAGATGTTGCTGCTAGAGGTTTAGATATTTCAAACGTTTCTCATGTTTATAACTTTGATATTCCACAAGATCCAGAAAGTTACGTTCATAGAATTGGACGAACAGGACGTGCTGGTAAAAAAGGTGTTGCCGTATCGTTCATCACACCGCGTGAAATGCCACACCTAAAATTAATTGAAAAAGTTACGAACGCTAAAGTAGAGCGTGTCAACGTACCTAGCCAGGCTGATGCGAAGCGTGGACAACAAAAAATAGCGCTTAATAAGCTATCAAGAACAATTGAAAAACAAGGGCTTGATGATTATCGTCAAGAAGCCGCTGCTTTATTAGAAGAATATGATTCGGTTACAATTGTTGCTGCAGCACTTAAGATGATGACAAAAGAAAGACGACAAACACCTGTTACACTTTCTTCTGTTCAACCACTAAGTGTTAAGCGTGGTAAAGATAATCGTAAGAATTACCGTGGTAAAAATGACTTTAACAAAAAACGTCACTACGGTAGAAAAGGTAAGCCAGCCGGTGCAGGACGTAACCGTAAATTTAATAACAAACGCGCATCAAAATAATATAAGCAAAAAGGCCTTCCGGAAAGTATTGGAAGGCCCTTTTTTAATCTGATTTTTTAAAGCATACCTGCAAAAACACCTAAGACGGCTAGGATGAGAATAATCCACCAAATGATTGCACTAGCATTTCCGTTGAGACGGAAACGTTTCTTGTCCCATCGGTTTGGATCGTAGTTAAGCCCGTCTTTTCTAACGACACGTCGACTTTGGTTCCGCCAAGGCGAGTAAGGGACGGCATTGATTAACATGATTGGACCGAGAGCAAAACCTGCAATTAATCCGAAAATATGTGCAGAGATATTAATGCCTGGTTGGATAAAAGTCATCAGCACACCAATCAAGGTAATGATTGTAACGATTTGTTTACTTGCAGGATCAATTAAATCATTACGGAAAAAGCTCATAAATAAAAATAAACCGAGCAAACCATAAAGAGCACCAGAGGCACCTAAGTGTAAATAATCAGTTCCCACTAAATAAGTGAATACATTCCCCACGATACCTGTCAGTAAGAAAACTAAAATAAATTTAAATTTACCAATCATTTGCTCTAATGCAGGGCCAAATAACACGAGTGAGAATGAATTAAATAAAATATGGCTCACATCATTTGGTGCGTGAAGGAAAATAGGTGTGATCAGCCGCCAATACTCACCCAAATTAATTCTCATATTCCATCCAACACCCCAAGTAAAAATAAGCTCGCCCACTGGATTAGGGAAAAACATCAATAACCATAGGATGATGTTAATAGCTACAATTGCTGAAACAATTGGATAAAAACGAAGAAAATCTCGAAATGATTCATTACGAAAAAACATAAAAAACGCTCCTTTATTAAACGATACTAAAATCATACGCTATCTAAATGTACTTTGACAAATTATATCATTCATCGAATACTTATACTATAATAATACTAACAGATTAAAAAAGGTGATCCTATGATAATTGGTACAGGTATAGATATTATTGAACTTAAACGAATAGAAGTAATTGTGAAACGCAATTCACGATTTATCAAAAAAATATTAACAACTGCTGAAGAAGCACTGTATCATCAAAAGAAAACGGATAAAGCAAAACTTGAATTTTTAGCAGGTCGATTTGCAGGCAAAGAAGCATTTGCAAAAGCATATGGCACCGGAATCGGCAAAATTAGTTTTCAAGATATTTCAATCTTAACAGGTGTTTTAGGCGAGCCTATTCTTCATTTCAAAAGACCGGAACTTTTTAAAAGTCATATTTCAATTTCACACAGCCGCACTTATGCGATTGCACAAGTTATCTTAGAGCAGTAGAAGCTTGAGCTTGTCTGCATAATTAAATGGACAAACTCATATAGTGTAGTGCGGGTAGGAGGGACTCAAATGAAAAGTGTCACCGCAAAAGAAATGTATCATATTGACCGAAAAGCAATGAAGGATTATCAGCTTTCAGGTGTATTACTAATGGAGAACGCCGGTCGTGCGATTGCAGAAAAAATCCAAGCAAACCTTACAAAAGAAATGAAAGTTGTTGTTTTAATTGGTGCTGGTAATAATGGTGGCGATGGATTTGTCATTGCAAGAAACTTGATTAACTTAGGGTTTAAACTTGATGTTATTCAAGTTGCCACAGACGGACAAATAACCGGTGATGCCGCTGAGCATAAAAGCATCTTCACAAAATTTAATCACGCAATTATTACTGTTGATCAAACTGAACTTTATCAGACCATTATTCAATCTGCTGATGTTATTATCGATGCGATGCTAGGAATTGGCTTTCAAGGTCTACTGAGAGAGCCATACTGTTCAATTGTGGAAGAGATTAACACACTTCAAACGAAAGTAATCGCTGTTGATATCCCTAGTGGCATACCAGCAGAAACAACTAAAGAACCTGTTATTGCTATTAAAGCTGATCTAACATACTGTATTGAAGCACCGAAGCCAAGTGCCTTCATTGAACGCTATGCTAGTTTTTATGGTGAGTGGGAAATCGTTGAGATTGGATTGCCAAAAATCTTACTAGAAAATAGTCAAAAAGAGATTTGGACACTTGAAAAGGTTAAACAAACCTTACCAAGACGAGTGCGACATAGTCATAAAGGCAGTCACGGCAGAGGGCTAGTTATCGGTGGTACCAAAGAGATGCCAGGTGCAGCCCGCTTAACGGCTAATGCGGCACTAAGATCAGGAGTTGGTTTACTTTCTGTTGCGACAACCAAGGAGGCACTGCCACTCGTTGCAAGTGGTGTGACAGAAGCGACCTTTATTGATCTTGATAATAGTCAAGTTGACTTAAGCGATGAGATAAAACTATTTGATGCGATTGCAGTTGGAATGGGCATGGGACGTTCATGTCAAGCGGAGTCAACGATCGACGTTATCCTCAAAAGTGATAAACCCGTCGTCATCGATGCAGATGGTTTATATTATCTTAAAAACCATTTTTCCGAATTGAAAAACCGAAGTGCACCAACTATTTTAACACCGCACCCTGGTGAAATGGCAATGTTGACCGATCAATCGGTTGAGCAAGTTAAAAATAATCCATTTGAGATTGCTAAATCATTCGCTGTAAAACACCAGATTTACTTAGTTTTAAAGGGTGCTTATACAATTGTAACGGATCCAAATGGTAATCAAACAATTAATCAAACCGGAAACCCGGCATTGGCTAAGGGTGGAACTGGTGACTGCTTGGCAGGTATCGTTTTAGCCCAGCTAATGCAAAAAAGCACGATAAGAGCAAGCCTAGCAAATGCTTGTTATATCCACGGGTTAGCAGCAGATCTGGCGATTCTACAGGACCACTCGACAATTGACTTTCTAGCAACCGATTTAATCGATTTTTTACCAAAAGCTTTTCGGACATGTTTAAACTAAAACGCGGGACATTCATTCCCTTTTTCTCTGACTAGAGTAAAAGGAGTTGACATGATGAACAGAATGATTAAGATTAGTCTCATT
>CAZONN010000013.1:0-11548 GCA_964581235.1 uncultured Amphibacillus sp. | reverse complement strand
ATAATGGATAAAAGAAGAACTGGAGGCAGAAAATGAAGCCAATTAATTATCGACCAGCTAAGATAGAAATTGACTTATCAGCAGTCAAATCAAATATAAAGAACCTTAAAGCAACATTAGAACCAGATACGAAAGTTATCGCTGTTGTAAAGGCAAATGGTTATGGACATGGTGACGTTCAAGTTGCCAAGGCGGCTCTTGAAGCGGGCGCAACCTATCTAGCAGTTGCACTCTTAGAAGAAGCGGTTAAACTAAGGCAGTCTGGTATCCGCGCGCCAATTCTTGTTATGGGTTGGGTAGCTCCTGAATTTGCAAGCGTAGCGATTGAACATGACATAACGTTAACTGTTTTTCAATCAAGTTGGCTTGATCAATACTATGCTAACGCTGATCAACAGAGTAAATTATCAATTCATATCAAGCTAGATACGGGAATGGGCCGAATCGGCTTAAGAACAAAAGATAAACTGAACGAATTTTTAACAAAAATAAATCATGATCGATTAAATGTAACGGGGGTATTTACTCACTTTTCGACTGCGGATGAACCAAATGTTGCTTACTATGAAAAACAACTTGATCGTTTTAAAGCACTACTTGAGATTGTTCGAACCGAGATTAATAAAGAGTTATTTGTTCATATTGGCAATAGTGCAGCTGCATTAAGGCAAGCAAGCTATTTATTCGATGCGGTCCGATTTGGGATTGGTATGTACGGGTTATATCCTTCAGCATATGTAGAAGAAAATAGTCCATTCAGATTAATGCCCGCCCTATCATTAAAGACAAAGCTCACTCATGTAAAGGAAATTGAAGCTGGTGAATCGATTAGTTATGGCGCCACATATCAAGCCGAGCAGACTGAATGGATTGGGACAATTCCTGTCGGTTACGGTGATGGCATTCAAAGGAAGTGGCAAAATTTTGATGTTCTGATTGATGGAAAAAGAATGCCACTCGTTGGGCGAGTTTGTATGGATCAATGTATGGTTAAGCTTGATCGTGCATATCCTATTGGTACAGAAGTTACTTTTATTGGTCGTCAAGGAAACGAATCGATTAAATTGGAGGAAATCGCCATGCATTTAGAGACGATCAATTATGAAGTTGCTTGCTTATTAACTGATCGGCTACCGCGTGTTTATCTTGATTAACTTCTACTAAACGCGATATTTCCGCGAAATGAAGCACCAAAAACTGGTTTAACGGTCTATTAAACAATAAATATGGAGAAAATCGTAATTTTTTCTTGAATATATTAAAGAATCTATCGAAAACACCTTCCCAACTAGAGGTGTCAATGGTATGATAAGAGAGACTTTATCTGGTTTATAATTGTGTGGAGGTGGCGGTTTTGTCAAGTAGCATGGAGGAAGTTGTTGTGAAGTTACCTAAAAACCTATTTAAAGAGGTGAATGGACTCTTGGTAGAAGAAGATAAGGATTTAAATGATCTGCTTATCCAAGCGGCAAAATCTTATGTACAAGACAAAAAAGAACAACATATTCATGAATCAATGCAACGTGGATACATGGAAATGGCAAAGATTAACCTTACTATCGCTTCAGAATCTTTTTTAGTTGAAGAGGAGGCCGAAATCACCTTGGAACGCTTAGTGAGCGGGGTGTGATGGCTTGATCGTAAAAAGAGGAGAAGTATATTTCGCTGATCTATCACCAGTTGTTGGTTCAGAGCAGGGCGGGGTTCGTCCTGTATTAGTCATCCAAAATAATATCGGCAATCGATTTAGCCCGACTGTTATTGTGGCTGCCATTACGGCACAAATCCAAAAGGCAAAACTACCAACACACGTTGAAATAGAAGCAGAGAAATATGGCTTCGAGCGCGACTCAGTTATATTGCTCGAACAAATTCGAACAATCGATAAACAGCGATTGACGGATAAAATTACTCAATTAGATGAACAAATGATGGGAAAAATCAATCATGCATTAGAAATAAGCCTAGGCTTAACAAATATATAAGTTAAAAAAAGATTAAAGCGCTTGTCAGCAATAGAAGACAAGGGCTTTTCGTTATATTTAGTCAAAAATAAACGAGATTGTATTTTAAAGATAGTTTTTAGTTGAATTTAATGTTAAATTAAATATAATATCAAAATCTATTGCAATTTTAAAAAAGTGAAGGTGGTCATAATATTGCCAAAACGTGTCAATCAAATCATTATTAATAATAGTGATGTCATTATTAAAAACTGGTTAAAGGCAGTTTCGGAAAAAGATAAGGATGATTATACATCAACTATATCTGAGGAAATGTTGCAAAATACCAACCGTGAATTTGTAAACGTAATCTTTAAAAGCTTGAATGAAGATCATTTGACAACAGATATCGAGGACTTCTCTGAACGACTTGTTCATCTGGGCTGGCCGTTATCTTATTTAACTGACGGACTAACAACTTTCCGTCGTGTTGTATTTGATTTTATTTTAAGTCAGAATGAAAAGATTGAAACAGATTATTTTTCAGTTATTTTAGATAAAGTAAATGAGTGGGTTGATCCAATTATTCATAAACTTGTTAACGAGTACTCAGGAAATTGGGAGCATACGGTGTCATTGCAGCGTGTAGCGCTACAAGAGTTATCGGCGCCACTCATTCCTGTGATGAGAAACATTACAATAATGCCGTTAATTGGAACAATTGACACTGAGCGGGCTAAATTGATAATGGAGAATTTGCTTCAAGGTGTAATCAAGCACAATGCTGAAGTTGTTCTAATTGATATAACAGGTGTTCCAGTTGTTGATACAATGGTTGCACACCACTTGATTCAAGCTGCTGAAGCGGTTCGATTAATCGGTTCAAATTGTATCTTGGTAGGCATTAGACCAGAAATTGCCCAAACGATTGTCAATTTAGGAATTGATCTCACAAGATTCCCAACACGCTCATCGCTAAGAAAAGGTTTTGAGACAGCATTAGAGATGACGGGACGTAAAGTTTTAAAAGAAGATAAGAAAAAGGAAATGATCGAAGATATAATGAAATCAATCGAAAAGGAGTGATCTCTTGCGTATTCCAATTTTGAAATTACAGAATTATTTACTTATTTCAATTCAGGTTGATCTAGATGATCAAACCGCTATTGAGTTTCAAGAGGACTTATTGAATCAAATTTACCAAAGTGGCGCAAAAGGTGTTGTCATTGATTTAACTTCTGTTGACATCATTGATTCTTTTATTGCAAAAGTTTTAGGTGATGTCGTAACCATGTCAGATTTAATGGGGGCAAAAGTAGTTTTAACTGGGATTCAGCCTGCAGTAGCTATGACACTGATTGAATTGGGCATCCATATGCAAGAAGTTCAAACAGCGTTGAATTTAGAACAAGGATTGATTAAACTTCGCCAGGAATTGGAGGGGTAATGATGGAAATCAAACCTTGTGTGAATATACGCCAAGAAATTGATATCGTCGGTGCGCGTCAACTCGGAAGGCAATACGCTAAGGATTTGGGTTTCAGTACGGTTGATCAAGCACGAATCGCTACAGCAATTTCTGAATTAACGAGAAATATTTATTTGTATGCTGATGCAGGGAAAATTTATTTCGAAATAATTGATCAGATCAAGCAGAAAGGCTTGAAGATCAGTGCGGTGGACAATGGTCCAGGTATTCTGGATATTAGTCAAGTTATGCAAGATGGCTATTCAACGTCAGGAGGCTTAGGTGCAGGTTTACCTGGTGTAAAACGTCTGATGGATCAATTTGATATTAAATCAAATGAGGATGGGACAACGATAGACACAATAAAATGGGTTAGATAACGGGGTGGAATGCTTAAATGAAGACAACAGATTTAGATTTAAATAATTATCGTCATTTATTAAAAGAATATATTTCAACAAACGATGAAACTGCTCTTTATCAAGCTGAACAATTTAGTCGATTATCTGTTAAACACAATATACCACCAGAAGAAATGATTCAGATTCACATCGAGGCACTTCAAGATTTATATCCTGGGCTCTCCCGAGAGATCAATGATTCATTAAATTTTCTATTAGAAGCGATGATTTCATACGGTCTTGCATTACAAGAAAATCAATTTTTACGAGAAAAGCAATCTGAGCTAGAGTCGGAGATTTCAGTTGCAGCTAACATGCAGAAAACACTATTATCAACAATCAAGCCAGAAGTTAAAGGGCTAGATATTGGCGCAATTAGTGTACCAGCTAGTACGATGAACGGCGACTACTATCACTTTGTCACGAATAAAGAAAACCAATTAGGTATCGCTCTTGCGGATGTGATTGGTAAAGGGATTCCTGCTGCTTTAGCGATGTCGATGATTAAATATTCAATGGATAGTTTTCAGGAAAGTCAACAGCAACCAAAAGCGATTTTAGAAAATTTAAATCGTGTTGTTGAAAGAAACGTTGACCCAAGCATGTTTATTACAATGTTTTACGGTCTATATAACCCTGAAAATGAAACTTTTGCGTATGCATCAGCAGGTCATGAACCTTGTTTTTATTATCATGCAAGCCGTAATGAATTTGAAGAAATCTATGCGCCAGGACTTGTTCTGGGGGTAAACAACGATACTAATTATCAACAATTTGTTCGCAAAATTGAAAAAGATGATTGTTTAATTTTATTAACAGACGGCGTGACAGAGTGTCGCCTTGGTGAACATTTCATAGAAGGTAAACAAATTTTACAAGTGATTGAAAGTTTTATACACCTACCGGCACAAGAAGCTGTCGAAAAAGTATTTTGTTACTTTGAAAAACTTCAAGATTTTCAGTTGCGTGATGATTTTACTTTGATCATTATTAAAAAAGAAGTTTAATAATAAGTTTTAAGGGAAATACATAATTTAATTGAACAGTCAGAAGGGAAGAGGCTTAATGGATATTAATTTAGATGTTGAACTAATCGAAGAAGAAACGATTAACAGGCTTGTGTTATCTGGGGAAATTGATGCATATACAGCTCCGAAATTAAAGGAGGCATTATTACCACTAACAAAACAAGAACATGTTGAAGTAATCGTTGATTTAAAAAATGTTAAATATATGGACAGTACCGGCTTAGGTGTTTTCATTAGTGCATTGAAATCATCTAAAGAACACTCGTCATCATTTAAGTTAGTAAACCTTCAAGAACGAGTAGAGCGGCTGTTTAAAATTACGAGTTTGGATAGTATTATTTCAATTGAAAACACAGTACGGGGTGGTAATTAATGAAAGCTTTTGATTTTGTAGAAATGAGATTACCTGCAAAACCAGAATATGTTGGTGTCGTTCGATTAAGTGTATCCGGTATTGCTAATCGTATGGGATTTTCATATGAAGAAATAGAAGATTTAAAAGTTGCGATTTCAGAAGCAATGACGAATGCGACGACACATGCGTACGATGCAGATGAAGATGGAGAAGTTACGATCGGTTTTGGTGTCTATCCTGATCGCTTAGAAGTCATGGTTGCAGACCGTGGTGGAAGTTTTGATTTAGAGGAAGTGAAAAAAGACACTGGTCCATATCGAAAAAATGAAAAAATTGAAGACCTTAGAGAAGGCGGTTTTGGATTATTCTTGATAGATGCCTTAATGGATAAGGTTGAAATTAATAATAATTACGGCGTGATTGTCCTAATGACAAAGGAACTCCCAACAAATGAGGTGGAAATAGATGACCAAATCTCAACCACACAATAAGCGTGAGGATGAGGTTTACCAATGGATTGAGTACCTTCAAGAAAACCCAAAAGATGAAGAAATACAAGAAAAAATCGTCTTAACCTATCAAAACCTTGTTCGTTCAATCGCTAGAAAATATGCAAAAAACAACTCGATCCATGAAGACCTTGTTCAGGTAGGGATGCTTGGGTTATTAGCGGCTATCAGAAGGTATGATTCATCTCTAGGTAAATCTTTTGAATCATTTGCGATTCCTACTATCATTGGAGAAATTAAACGATTCATTCGTGATAAAACATGGAGCGTCCATGTGCCACGTCGAATTAAAGAACTCGGTCCAAAAATTAAGCGAGCAACAGAAGAGCTGACGATTCTAAAACAACGCTCACCTTCAGTTGCTGATATTGCTAATCATTTAGATGTTACCGAAGAAGAGATTTTAGAAACGATGGAGATGGGGCAAAGTTACAAAGCGCTGTCCGTTGATAAGAAAATAGAAGCCAATTCAGATGGTAGTACTGTTTCGATTCTAGATTTAATTGGTGACAAAGACGATAGCTTCGAAAAAACGGATCTCCGGCTATTACTAGAAAAGGTCTTGCCAATTTTATCAGAACGTGAACAAAAAATTCTTCAGTATACGTATTTTGAGAATTTGAGTCAAAAAGAAGCGGGAGAACGATTGGATATTTCTCAAATGCATGTCTCAAGAATTCAACGCCGGTCTTTATTAAAGCTTAGAGAAGCTTTGCAAGCAGATGGAATAGGTGTCACAGACTAATGAGTCAGGTGAATCCGATTGATGTGTCTGTCTATCAAAAAGTGAAGCAAGGAAACATTGTTTGCGGTGATAGTTACTATTACTATCAAGATGACAACACTTTTCTCTGTGTTGTCGTTGATGGTTTAGGTAGCGGAACTTTTGCAAATGAATCATCTCAAGCAGTTGTAAATGTGATTAAATCAAATCCGCTTATGCCGACAACAGAGATGATCAAATTAAGTAATCAAGCATTGATTGGTAAGCGAGGGGTTGTGCTAGGCATTCTTAAGCTTGATCTAAATGCGCGACAGTTTGCATATTCTTCAATTGGCAATATTGGTTTAATGACGATTACATCTGAAGGAATTAAAAAACGAAATATCCCAATGTCAGGCTACTTAGGTGGTTATCCACGACAAGAAAAAGTTGTGAATGGGCACTTTAAAAATAACACGATGTTTGTTATGTTTTCTGATGGTGTCTTATCAAATGAATTAACTCATCAATTATTTAAAAAGCAGAGTGTGGAGGAGATTACTGATGCATTTGCTATGCAGATGGATCAATCACGTGATGATGACACCACGCTAGCGGTGATTAAATATAAATAAAGCTCTATGATAATACTGCTTATCATAGAGCTTTATTGTTTTGTTTGTTAAAATGAATTGGAGAGATTGGAGGAACGATAATGGAAGTAGAATTTAATCAAGCAGAATTAATTAAAATTGTCTCAAATAACGTGACTTTAAATGAACGTATCGTTAAAGAGGTGATCGGTTTATTAGAGGAAGGTAACACAGTTCCTTTTATTGCCCGATACCGTAAAGAGGCAACGGGTGGACTAGATGAGGTTCAAATTAAGACAATCGAAGATCAGTGGGGTTATGTTGTTCAATTGACCACTAGAAAACAAGAAGTGATTCGATTAATTGATGAGCAAGGTAAATTGACTGAGCAGCTCAAAAAGGAGATTTTAGCGGCGGATCAACTCCAACGTTTAGAAGATTTATACCGTCCATACAAGCAAAAACGTAGAACAAGAGCTACGATTGCTAAGGAAAAGGGCTTGGAACCATTAGCAGAGTTAATTTGGAAACAAGAATTGACCGATTTAACAAAAGCAGCAGAAGCCTATCTTTCTGATGAACTTGAATTGCAAACAACTGAAGATGCCCTAAACGGGGCCAGTGATATTATCGCGGAATGGATTTCAGATGATGCAGGTTATCGTGAATACATAAGAAATCACACGTTTAACCAAGGACTAATCAGTTCGGCTGTTAAAAATGATGCTTTAGACGAAAAACGCGTCTATCAAATGTATTATGAATATTCTGAGCCAATTAAGAGAGTTGCGTCACACCGTACCCTAGCGATGAATCGTGCAGAAAAAGAAGATGTGATACGGATTAATATTTTAGTTTCAATCGATCATATTACCAATTACTTAGCGCGGAAAATCATTAGGCAAACGACAAATGACCAGATCAGCGCATTTTTACAAGCAACAATTGAAGATAGTTATAAACGTTTAATTCAACCTTCAATTGAACGTGAAATTCGGACAACTTTAACAGAAGTGGCTGAAGAACAAGCAATTGAAATTTTTTCAATGAACTTAAGAAATCTTTTACTCCAACCACCATTAAAAAGAAAAACAATTTTAGCGGTCGATCCAGCATTTAGGACGGGCTGTAAGCTTGCGGTGATTGATGAAACGGGTCGAGTCAAGGCAGTCGATGTGATCTATCCAACTGCACCTAGAAATGATATTGCAGGTTCAAGAAAAACGGTTAAACGTTT
The DNA here is from genome assembly GCA_964581235.1 of uncultured Amphibacillus sp. Classification (GTDB taxonomy): domain Bacteria; phylum Bacillota; class Bacilli; order Bacillales; family Amphibacillaceae; genus Amphibacillus. The sequence continues at coordinate 3,311 of CAZONN010000013.1, read as the reverse complement.
TATTGAAGATTACCAAGTTGAGTTAATTGCAATTGGTAATGGAACAGCATCTCGCGAGACAGAGTTATTTATTGCAGACTTTATTAATGATGAACAATTAGATGTGCCATATTTGATAGTAAATGAAGCGGGAGCAAGTGTTTACTCAGCATCTAAATTAGCGCGTGAAGAATTCCCTGATTTACAAGTAGAAGAGAGAAGTGCTGTATCTATCGCAAGACGCGTTCAGGATCCGCTAGCAGAACTTGTGAAAATTGATCCGAAATCAATCGGTGTCGGCCAATATCAACATGATGTCGGTCAGAAAAAATTGGCTGAATCATTATCTTTTGTTGTTGAGACGGCAGTTAACCAAGTTGGGGTAAATGCCAACACAGCATCAGTTTCATTATTAGAGTATGTTTCTGGACTGAGCAAAACGGTCGCAAACAATATCGTTAAAAAACGTGAAGAACTCGGTTTCTTCACTGATCGAAAGCAACTAGAGGATATTCCGCGCTTAGGGAAGAAAACTTATCAACAAAGTATCGGTTTTCTAAGAATAAATGATGGCAGTGAACCGTTAGATCGGACGCCAATTCACCCCGAAACATATAAGGTCACAGAAAAGCTACTCGCCATGATTTCTTGCGAGAAGTCAGATCTTGGTTCAGAAAAATTACAAAAGAAGCTAACTGAGTTAAATATCACAGAAGTTGCAAACGAGCTTGAAATTGGTGAACTAACATTACGTGATATTGTTGAAGCGCTAAGTCGACCAGAACGTGACTTGCGTGATGATTTACAAAAGCCGTTATTGAAGAAGAATGTTCTATCGATGGAAGACTTAAAGCCAGGCATTGAATTACAAGGCACAGTCAGAAACGTTGTTGACTTTGGAATCTTTGTTGATATTGGTGTTAAACAAGATGGTTTAGTTCATATATCGAAAATGTCAAAAAGATATGTTAAACATCCAAAAGATCTCGTTGCTGTTGGTGATGTCATTACTGTTTGGGTAAACGATGTCGATTTACAAAAAGAACGAATTGCTCTAACAATGGTGAAAGACGACTAAATAATAGAATTTAAACAAAAACCCTGAAAATAAAGGCGATCTGCTTGTTTTCAGGGTTTTTTATATGCGTTATAACAAGTGCAGACGAAAATTTACGATTATTTCAAAACACGAATAATCAATAACGTTCTTAATTGTCTAAAAATTAAAAAAACTGCAAAAAAAGCTTTACGAATGGTCTGGATATATATACAATGTCATATAGGAAAATACCTAAAGTCATTGCTTGACTAGACAATAGACCAGATCAGTTTGCCAAATCAATCAAGTGAGGTGGAAAGATGAAAAAGAGAATCGTCGTAGCACTAGGGGGAAATGCAATTTTAGCAAATGACCCAAGCGCAGCATCGCAACAACTAGCGTTAAAACAAACCGCTGAGAAGCTTGTTCCATTAATCGAACAAGGAAACGAATTGATTATTTCTCATGGAAATGGACCACAAGTAGGGAATCTACTATTGCAACAAAGTGCAGCTAACTCACCAGAAAACCCAGCCCTACCGTTAGATACATGTGTGGCAATGACACAAGGAAGTATCGGTTATTGGCTTCAACATGCACTAAGGGACGCTCTTTTAAAAAGAGGCATAAAAAAAGACGTCATCACACTGTTAACACAAGTGGTTGTCAGTAAAAATGATCCAGCTTTTAGAAATCCAACAAAACCAGTTGGCCCATTTTTAACTGAAGATGAGAAGAATGAAAGAAGTGGACAAGATGTTTATATAGAAGACTCAGGTAGAGGTTGGCGTAAGGTTGTTCCTTCTCCAAAGCCAATTGAAGTGACGGAAGCTCCATTAATCGAAAAATTAGTTGACTTAGGTGTGGTTACGATTGCAACAGGTGGTGGTGGAATCCCTGTTATAGAAGATGGTGGTGTTGTTACCGGAGTAGAAGCTGTGATTGATAAAGATTTTGCTTCAGAGAAATTAGCTGAGCAAATCAATGCTGATCTATTGATTATATTAACCGCAGTTGACCATGCATTTATAAACTTCAATCAACCGAATCAAGAAAAAATTAATGAAGTATCTGTTGAAGAGTTAAAGCAATATATAGAGGAAGATCATTTTGCACTTGGAAGTATGCTCCCTAAAGTAGAAGCCGCGATTAAATTTGCTGAACATTCTAATCGTACTAAAAAAGCGATTATCACATCTTTAGATAATGTGGAAAATATTTTTACAAAGAAAATAGGTACACACGTTTACTAAAGTGAACAGCCCATAACGATTATGATTATGGGCTTGATTTTTTTAAAAAATTCACTATAATTCGTTTAAGGTTAGAAAAAAAGGATTTGAAATTATGGATGACAAACAATTACAGCAACTTGTCGCAAAGTTATCGATTGACTATTTTAAAAAACCTTTTATTGACGTCGCATGTTTCAATTCACGGTTACGAACTACAGGTGGACGCTATTTACCTAAACAAAGAAAAATAGAGATTAACCGTAAGTATTTAACGGAGCTAGGGTTAGAAGAATTGATTGGAATTATAAAACATGAACTTTGCCATTATCACTTACATATTGAAGGAAGGCCTTTTGGTCATAGAGATCAAGAGTTTAAAGCGTTATTAAAAGAGACTAACTCTCCACGCCATTGTCGACCCCTACCTTCAGAGCAAAGAGACATTTCGAATGTTCACCAATATGAATGTATTCGATGTGGTCAATTGTATAAAAGAAAGAGAAGAGTAAATATTAATCAATATACTTGCGGGCGATGTAAAGGGAAGATTAAACTTGTCCAGTAAATTATTAATCTAACCCTTGACCAAATCGTATGATAGCGAGTAAACTATATATGTGAGTCTTTCGGAAGTATTATTTTAAAAAGAGTTGACAGCGAAAAAAATATATAGTATAGTTTTTAACGTCGCTGATAAACATCTAGACATTATTCCACAGTAGCTCAGTGGTAGAGCAATCGGCTGTTAACCGATCGGTCGTAGGTTCGAATCCTACCTGTGGAGCCATTTCTTAAACTGGTTTATAAGTGCTTCCATAGCTCAGTAGGTAGAGTGCTTCCATGGTAAGGAAGAGGTCACCGGTTCGAATCCGGTTGGAAGCTTTTAAGTTATTTTTGAAGTATGGCCCGTTGGTCAAGCGGTTAAGACACCGCCCTTTCACGGCGGTATCACGGGTTCGAATCCCGTACGGGTCACCATTTCAAATTTAATAACAGTAATTTCGGTCCGGTAGTTCAGTTGGTTAGAATGCCTGCCTGTCACGCAGGAGGTCGCGGGT
>CAZONN010000012.1:0-19561 GCA_964581235.1 uncultured Amphibacillus sp. | reverse complement strand
ATACCTGATTCAATCGTCTTTTTCACACGTTTTCTACGTGTATTTCTTTTCTGAGCCATTAGATCGGTTAACCTCCTTCAGGTGTTTATTTTTTATTAGAAACCGCTCGTCCTCTTCCTTTACGTGTACGCGCGTTGTTCTTAGTGTTCTGACCGCGAACTGGTAACCCGCGACGGTGACGTAAGCCTCGATATGAGCCAATTTCGACTAGTCGTTTAATGTTTAAGGAAACTTCACGACGAAGATCTCCCTCAGTTGTGTACTCATCTATGGCTGTACGAATACGGCTTAATTCATCTTCAGTTAAATCACGAACTCGAGTATCCGCAGATACATCTGCACCTTTAAGAATTTTTTCAGCAGATGACGTACCAATACCATAAATATATGTTAATGAAATAGCGATTCGTTTTTCACGTGGAATATCCACTCCTGCAATACGTGCCATATTAATCATGCACCTCCTTGTTATTTAGCCTTGTTTTTGTTTATGCTTTGGATTCTCGCAAATTACCATTACTTTTCCTTTACGACGAATAACCTTACATTTTTCGCATATTGGTTTAACAGATGGTCTTACTTTCATCTTTTATACCTCCTCTATTATCGGAGTAAATCGTTATTTATAACGGTACGTAATACGTCCTTTAGTTAAATCATAGGGAGAAAGTTCAACCGTCACTTTGTCTCCTGGTAAAATACGAATGAAGTGCATACGAATCTTACCCGAAACATGAGCGAGTACGGTATGACCATTCTCTAATTCCACTTTAAACATGGCATTCGGTAATGTATCAATTACAGTACCTTCTACCTCAATTGCTTCTTCTTTCACCATTAAGTTGTTCTCCCTTCTTTAAATCAGTCACTTTTTTCATTGACAAACTTCGATATAGTTACGCAGCTTACCGTTTGTAACGCGACCAGTTGCTAGAAGGCTATTTTGAACCTCTGGAGAAATGAAGTGTGTTGGGATCTATGATTGATGTACTTACTCTAGGTCGATCATACTTCCGTTTCTCTCCGTCTACAAGCAGTCTAGAGCGATCATTAATTAAGTCGATCATAGCTTGCTTTTCGTCCGTGTTAAGTCTTTATAATGTGACTTGCATTCAGACGTGACTCCATGTCATTCAAACATGTTCACCTTCATTTAGACTTTTGTTACTTAATCATATTACTAATTCAATAACTAATGATATGCGTATAACAAAGTTTTATTTTACCATATTTATCCGTCGGAATCAATTGATTCGTCCCGGCTAATGATATGACTCATTTTACTTCATATGGTAAACGTCCTATATCGTTAGTATAATGACTGACGTCTTTTCACATCGAATCATTTACTGAACTAAGATCATTTATTTTAATGTTTGAAGTTCTTTATCTACTTCTTCAAACACATCATTGATATCTTGGTCTCCATTTACAGTCACAAGGTTACCTTTTCCTTGATAAAAGTCTAACAATGGTTGTGTTTGTTCAAGGTTAACTTCGATTCGATTAGCAACCGTTTCTGGTTGATCATCTTCTCGTTGATTAAGTGTTGCACCATCTTGGTCACATTTTTCAGCGACCTCTGGTGGGTTAAAGATAACATGATAAGTTGCACCACACGTTGGACAGACTCTACGACCGGTTAGCCGGTCAAGTAACTTATCCTTCGGTACATCGATATGAATAACATAGTCGATTGGCGCATTTAAATCTGCTAAGAGAATTTCCAATGCTTCTGCTTGTTGCAAAGTTCTTGGGAAACCATCTAGTAGATAACCATTTTTACAATCATCTTTCCCTAATCTCTCTCGTACAATACCAATTGTAACTTCATCAGGAACAAGTGCACCTTGATCCATAAATGATTTTGCCTTGCTACCAAGTTCAGTGCCTTCCTTAATTGCTGATCTAAACATATCTCCAGTAGAAATATGAGGAATCTGGTATTTTTCAATTATCTTTTCTGCCTGAGTTCCCTTACCAGCACCCGGAAGTCCCATTAATATTAAGTTCACTGCAATTCCCCTCGCCTTATAAATTATTCAGCAAACGAGATCGTTTCCTGTTTACTTCATAAACCCTTTATAGTGACGCTTGACTAATTGACTTTCTAATTGCTTCATCGTTTGGAGAGCGACCCCAACGACAATGAGTATACTTGTTCCACCGATTTGAATCGATTGTGGTAAGTTTGCAACTCGACCAATGAATATTGGTAACACAGCAACAGCAGCCAAAAATAGTGCTCCTACAAAGGTTAAGCGATATAATACAACCGTTAAATATCTCTCTGTTCTTTTACCTGGGCGAATCCCTGGAATATAGCCACCTTGTTTCTTTAAGTTATCTGCCATTTGCTCAGGATTTGACTGAACAAATGTGTAGAAGTATGAGAATGCAATAATTAGAATAATATAAATCACCATTCCAATTGGCTGAGTATAATCAAAGATTGACTCAATTGTATTTGCAACATTACCTTCAAAGAAACTAGCAATTGTTCTTGGTGCCATAATGAATGACACAGAGAAGATAACTGGAATCACTCCAGCAGTATTTACTTTCAATGGTAAGTGTGTCGATTGACCACCAACCATTGATCGATTAACCATACGTTTAGCGTATTGAATAGGAATTTTGCGGGTTGCTTGTTGAATGTAAATAACTCCAACTGTCACTCCCAAGACAACTAAAGCAATTAACGCAACAATAACGGTGTTAATAAATAACTTGTCACCTACGTGAGCGCCGAAATATTGTTCGAATAATTGATTCGCAGTATTAGGAATTGCAGCTACAATACCTGCAAGGATAATAATTGAAATTCCATTTCCTACTCCATGTGCTGTAATTTGTTCACCGAGCCACATCAAAAAGGCAGTACCGGCTGTTAATACGATAGCAATAATCATATACTTGGCTGGGGCTGGATCAGTAATCAAACCACCGCCTGTCATCGCATTAAAACCAATCGCCATTGCAATAGCCTGAATAAATGCTAAGACGATAGTTGCGTAACGTGTTACTTGTGCAATCTTACGTCTGCCCATCTCGCCTTGATCTTTCCATTCTGTAAACTTAGGAACAACATCCATTTGTAATAACTGCATGATAATTGATGAAGTTATATACGGCATAATTCCCATTGCTAGAATGGAGAAGTTTTGAAGTGCACCACCGCCAAATGTATTCAGAAAGCCAAATACATTTTGTTCATTCATAAAACCTATTGCTGTTCGATCTGTAAATGGAACAGGTATAAATGTACCTATCCGGAAAACAATTAGCATTAATAATGTGAAGATAATCTTATTTCTAATTTCCTTCACACGAAAAAAATTGGAGATTGTCTGGAACATTAGATCACCTCAGTTTTACCGCCCGCTGTCTCTATAGCTTCTTTAGCAGAAGCAGAGAATTTGTGGGCTTTTACAGTAAGTTTCTTTTCAATCGTACCATTTCCAAGAACTTTAATGCCAGCCTTTACTTTACTTACTAAACCAGTTTCAAGTAAAAGCTCAGGTGTTACTTCTGTACCTTCTTCAAATTTGTTCAATACTGATAAATTGACAATAGCAAATTCTTTACGGTTAATATTCGTAAAACCACGTTTTGGTAGTCGTTGGAATAAAGGTGTTTGACCACCCTCAAAGCCTAGACGAACGCCTCCACCAGTACGTGCATTTTGTCCTTTGTGTCCTCGGCCAGATGTTTTACCACTGCCAGAAGACATCCCGCGCCCAACGCGATTACGTTGTTTACGTGTTTGTGATGGTTTCAATTCATGAAGTTTCATGCGAGCACCTCCTCTTTGCGCTATGATAATTACAATTCTTTAACCGATAATAAATGTGATACCTTATTGATGCTCCCTCTTAATGAAGGTGTATCTTCCCACACAACAGTTTGGTCAACCTTGTTTAGACCTAAAGCTTTAACCGTTTGTTTTTGAGTTTCTGTTCTACCTATAACACTGCGCACGAGGGTAATTTCTAACTTTTTAGCCATTTTAAGTTCCCTCCTTATCCTAACAATTCATCTACTGTTTTGCCACGTAGTTTAGCGATTTCTTCTGCTGGTCTAAGTTCACTTAAACCTTGGATTGTTGCGCGAACTACGTTGATTGGTGTGTTTGAACCTAATGATTTAGATAAAATATCACCAATTCCAGCTAATTCAAGTACAGCACGAACTGGTCCACCTGCGATAACTCCTGTACCTTCTACAGCTGGCTTAATTAAAATACTTCCTGCACCAAAACGTCCAGTGACTTCATGAGGAACCGTTGTTCCTACAAGTGGTACTTTAATTAAGTTTTTCTTCGCATTATCAACTGCTTTTCTAATAGCTTCTGGTACTTCCTGTGCTTTACCTGTGCCAAGGCCAACGTGGCCATTTTTGTCTCCAACGACAACAAGAGCAGCAAATCGGAAAGTACGTCCACCTTTAGCAACTTTAGTTACACGATTAATCGTAACGACTCGTTCTTCTAAATCTAGTTTATTCGGATCGATTTCTAGACGCAAAATGTGTCCCTCCTTCTATAATTAAAATTCAAGACCTGCCTCACGGGCAGCATCTGCTAGAGTTTGTACACGGCCATGATATAAGTATCCTCCACGATCAAATACCACTGTCTTATAGCCTTTATCTAATGCACGTTTTGCAATTAATTCTCCAACAAGTTTAGCTGCTTCTGAATTTCCAGTAACTTTTGCACTGTACTCTTTGTCAACCGTTGATGCACTTGCTAAAGTTTTACCATTGATGTCATCAATTAATTGCGCGTATATATGCTTACTTGAGCGGAAAACGTTTAAACGAGGACGCTCTTCTGTACCAAATAAGTTTTTACGGACACGTAAATGTCTTTTCTTACGCACAACATTTTTATCAAGCTTTTTGATCATCTTGGTCTCTCCTTTCTGTCTCTAACTAAGCTTACTTTTGATAGTGAAGGTTAGTTAGCTAGCTTTACTTAGCTGTTTTACCTTCTTTACGACGTACATGTTCGCCTTCGTAACGAATACCTTTACCTTTGTATGGTTCTGGTTTACGAATTGCGCGGATTTTTGAACTTAAAGCACCAACTAGTTCTTTGTCAATTCCTTTGACAATGATCTTCGTGTTTACTGGTACATCAAATTCAATACCTTCTGGTTTTTCAATTTCTACTGGGTGTGAATAACCCGCAGACACAACAAGCTTATTTCCTTGTAATTGAGCACGATAACCTACACCTTGGATTTCTAATGTTTTCTCATATCCTTTGTGTACACCCTCAATCATGTTAGCGATTAAGCTGCGTGTTGTACCGTGTAGAGATCTGTTTAATTTACTATCATTCGGTCTTGCAACCGTTAGTTCATTACCATCAATATTAATTTTCATATCCGCATGAAGTTGTTGTGTTAATTCTCCTTTAGGACCTTTAACAGTTACTACGTTGTTATCATTTTTGACTTCAACGCCTTCAGGGATTTCAATAACCTTAAGACCAATACGTGACATTTGCATGGCACCTCCTATCTTAAAATAAAACTATTACCAAACGTATGCCAATACCTCGCCACCAACTGTTTGTTCGCGAGCTTCTTTATCTGAAAGGATACCTTTAGATGTTGATATAATCGCAATTCCCAAACCGTTTAGTACACGTGGTATTTCATCAGCTTTTACATAAACACGTAGTCCTGGCTTACTAATTCTTTTCAGGCCAGTAATAACATGTTGCTCATTTACACCATATTTAAGGAATACTCGTAAAACACCTTGTTTGTTATCTGCAACGAATTCATAATCACGGACAAAGCCCTCACGCTTTAAAATTTCTGCAATTTCTTTTTTCGTGTTAGATGCAGGAATTTCTAGTTTCTCATGGCGAGCCTTATTTGCATTACGAATACGTGTTAGCATATCTGCAATTGGATCTGTCATAACCATTTATAAAATACCTCCTTCCCTATTTCGGGGTTTACCAGCTTGCTTTTTTGACACCAGGAATTTGACCTTTGTGGGCAAGTTCGCGGAAACAAATACGGCAAAGTTTAAATTTACGTAATACAGAGTGCGGACGACCACAACGTTCACAACGTGTGTATTCTTGTACTGGGTACTTCTTAGTCCGTTTCTGTTTTGCAATCATCGATTTTTTAGCCACTATTTTCCCTCCTCATATTAGCGGTTTCGCTTATTTCTGGAAAGGCATGCCAAGTTGAGATAATAATTCACGAGCTTCTTCGTCAGTGTTAGCTGTTGTAACAATAACGATGTCTAGTCCACGAACTTTACTCACCTGATCATAATCAACTTCCGGGAAAATCAATTGTTCTTTTATACCTAACGTGTAGTTGCCACGACCATCAAATGCTTTATTTGAAATACCACGGAAATCTCGCACACGTGGAAGTGACACATGAATTAGTTTTTGTAAAAAGTCATACATACGAGCCCCGCGAAGGGTTACTTTCGCCCCGATAGGCATTCCTTCACGCAAGCGGAAACCTGCAATTGATTTTCTTGCTTTTGTGATTAAAGGTTTTTGTCCTGAAATCAAGCCAAGCTCTTCTACTGCACTATCCAAAACTTTTGCGTTTTGAACAGCGTCGCCAACACCCATGTTAATAACGATCTTTTCAACTTTAGGTGCTTGCATTACTGAATCATAATTAAATTTCTCTACTAATGATTTAACGACTTCTTCATTATATTTAACTTTCAACTCGTTCATCTGAGTAGCCCTCCTTTCATCGCTAAGATTAATCTAAAGCTTCTCCGGATTTTTTAGCGATACGAACTTTCTTTCCATCACGTTCTTCATACCCTACGCGAGTTGGTTCACCAGTCTTTGGATCAATTGGTAATACATTAGAAACATGGATTGGTGCTTCTTGTTCAAGAATTCCACCTTGTGGATTATCTTGAGAAGGTTTTTGATGCTTTTTAGCAATATTAACTCCTTCAACAAGAACACGGTCCTTCTTAGGAAAAACGGCAAGAATTTTACCCTCTTTACCTTTATCTTTACCTGTTAACACTTTAACTTTATCACCTTTTTTTACATGCATGCTCGACGCACCTCCTTACAAGGCTTCCAATAAAATCTGATTGTTTTAAGCTTTTGTTGCTTAAATATTATAATACCTCTGGTGCTAATGAAATAATCTTCATAAACTTCGCATCACGTAACTCGCGTGCGACTGGCCCAAAGATACGTGTCCCTCTAGGACTCTTATCTTCACGGATAATTACCGCTGCATTTTCATCAAAACGGATATATGATCCATCTGTACGACGGACACCTGTCTTTGTGCGTACGATAACAGCTCTAACAACTTCACCTTTTTTGACAACGCCACCAGGTGTTGCTTGTTTCACTGAACATACGATCACATCACCAATATTAGCAGTCTTACGTCCACTTCCGCCCAAAACTTTAATCGTTTGAACTTCACGTGCACCTGAGTTATCTGCTACTTTTAAATAACTTTCTTGCTGAATCATACCGATGTTACCTCCCTTCGGAATCTAACCCGAGCGAACTTTTACAATAAATTTTTTTAGACAATAACTGCTTCTTCGACGATTTCAAGTAATCTAAATCGTTTTGTCTTTGATAATGGACGAACTTCCATGATCTTTACAACATCACCGATTTTAGCTTGGTTATTCTCGTCATGAGTTTTTAACTTCTTCGTATATTTAACACGTTTCCCGTATAATGGATGGAACTTATAAGTCTCAACGAGTACAGTAATCGTTTTATCCATTTTATCTGAGAAAACACGTCCTGTGTATACTTTACGGTTATTACGTTCTGTCATTTGAGGCTAACCTCCTCTCTAGGTTCTAATTATTAATGCTAAGCTCTCTTTCACGGACAACAGTTTTTAACCGAGCAATAGATTTACGTACTTCACGTAAACGTGCAGTATTTTCTAATTGTCCAGTTGCTAACTGAAAACGCAGGTTGAAAAGCTCTTCTTTTAATGATTTAACATTTTGTTCAATTTCGGCAGTGGTTAGTTCTCTAATTTCATTAGCCTTCATTGATTTCACCACCAATTTCTTCACGTTTTACAAATTTAGTTCTGATTGGGAGTTTGTGTGCAGCTAAGCGAAGTGCTTCGCGTGCGACTTCTTCTGAAACGCCCCCAACTTCGAATAATACTTTACCTGGTTTTACTACAGCTACCCAACCTTCAGGAGCACCTTTACCAGATCCCATTCGAACTTCTAATGGTTTCTTTGTGAATGGCATATCCGGGAAAATTTTAATCCAGACCTTACCACCACGTTTCATATAACGAGTCATTGCAATACGTGCAGACTCAATTTGACGACTTGTGATCCATGCAGGTTCAACAGCTTTCAGTCCATAATCACCGAACGTTACTTCTGTTCCACCTTTTGCTTTACCATTTAAATGTCTTCTATGTTGCTTACGATATTTAACACGTTTAGGCATTAACATAAGTCGTGCCCCCTTCCTTTATTTAGTGTTTTTAGTTGGAAGGACTTCTCCACGATAGATCCACACTTTAACGCCTAACTTACCGAATGTTGTATCTGCTTCTGCGTGTGCATAATCAATGTCTGCACGTAGTGTGTGTAGTGGTACTGTTCCTTCACTATAACTCTCTGAACGAGCCATATCTGCACCATTTAGACGGCCAGATACTTGTGTACGTACTCCTTTAGCTCCTGCTCTCATTGCACGTTGAATAACTTGCTTTTGAGCGCGTCGGAATGAAATACGGCTTTCTAATTGACGTGCGATATTTTCTGCAACTAATTTTGCATCAATATCAGGTCTTTTAATTTCAACGATATTAATATGAACTTTTTTACCTGTTAGTTCATTTAATGATTTACGTAGTGCTTCAACTTCTGAACCACCTCTACCGATAACCATACCTGGTTTAGCCGTTGAAATTAAAACATTAACACGATTAGCAGCACGCTCAATTTCCACTTTAGAAACAGCAGCATCTTTTAATCGCTCATCAATATATTCACGAATCTTGATATCTTCATGTAATAAGTCTGCATAATCTTTGCCAGCATACCATCTTGATTCATAATCACGGATGACGCCAACTCGGAAACCTATTGGATTAATTTTTTGACCCACAGATTATCCCTCCTTCTTTTCTGATACAACCACTGTAATGTGGCTTGTTCTTTTATTAATTTGACTTGCACGACCTTGTGCACGTGGACGGAATCGCTTCAGTGTCACACCTTCATCAACATATGCTTCAGACACATAAAGATTTTCAATGTCCATGTCATAGTTATGCTCTGCATTTGCGATCGCAGAGTTTAGTACTTTTTCAACAACAGCGCTAGCGCCTCGTTGTGTATGCTTTAAAATAGCAATTGCTTCTCCAACATTTTTACCGCGGACTAAATCAACGACCAGTCGGACTTTGCGAGGAGCAATTCTAATAGTTTTTGCAACAGCTTTAGCTTGCATTAAGAGCGCCTCCTCTCATATTAACGTTTAGTGTTCTTATCATCGCCCGAGTGTCCTTTGAATAGACGCGTGGGTGAAAATTCTCCTAACTTGTGTCCTACCATATCTTCTGTAATATAAACTGGCACATGCTTACGGCCATCATAGACGGCTATCGTATGGCCAATAAAATTAGGGAAAATTGTAGAGCGACGTGACCATGTTTTAATGACTTGTTTCTTACTCTCATCGTTTAATAGTTCCACTTTTTTCATTAAGTGCTCGTCTACGAAAGGTCCCTTTTTTAAGCTACGACCCATACATTAACCTCCTCCCGTGATTGTGGGACGGGTTCATATACCCGCCTTACAATCCCATTATTTTTTACGTGAACGTACGATATATTTACTTGATGCTTTATTGCGCTTACGTGTTTTCTTACCAAGTGTTGGTTTACCCCATGGTGATACTGGTGACTTACGGCCAATTGGCGTACGTCCTTCACCACCACCGTGCGGGTGATCTACTGGGTTCATAACCGAACCACGAACAGTTGGACGAATACCTTTCCAACGTGAGCGTCCAGCTTTACCTGAGCGAATTAGTTCGTTTTCAATATTCCCTACTTGACCGATTGTTGCGCGGCAAGTTGCTAGAACTAAACGAACTTCTCCTGATGCAAGGCGTACTAGAACATATTTCTCTTCACGACCTAAGATTTGTGCTTCTGCTCCAGCAGAGCGAGCTAATTGTCCGCCTCTACCTGGCTTTAATTCAATGTTGTGAATTGTTGTACCTACTGGAATATTTTTAAGTGGTAACGCGTTACCTACTTTAATATCAGCATCTTCACCAGAGAAAATCTCTTGTCCTACTTGAATACCTTTCGGTGCTAGAATGTAGCGTTTTTCCCCATCAGCATAATTGATTAATGCAATGTTTGCTGTACGGTTTGGATCGTATTCTATAGTAGCAACGCGACCTGGTATGCCGTCTTTGTTACGTTTAAAATCGATGACACGGTATTGACGCTTATGTCCACCACCTTGATGACGAACAGTGATTCTACCTTGGTTGTTACGACCTGCTTGCTTTTTGATTGGTTCTAATAGTGACTTCTCAGGCTTATCTGTAGTAATCTCACTGAACGTTAATCCCGACATGTTACGTCTACCGTTTGAAGTTGCTTTATACTTCTTAATCGCCATCTCTTTTCCCTCCTTTTATAACTTAGTCAATGCTTTCAAAGAAATCTAGTTCTTTACTATCTTCTGATAACTGCACAATAGCTTTCTTACGGTTAGGTCGGTAACCACTGTGTTGACCCATTCGCTTGAATTTACCTTTAATGTTTGCAGTGTTTACTTTAACGACTTTGACACCGAAAATTTCTTCAACTGCTGTTTTAATTTCTGACTTGTTAGCAGTTCTACTTACTTCAAAAGTATACTTTTTATCCGCCATAAGTTCAGCAGTGTTTTCAGTAATTACAGGGCGCTTAATAATATCACGAGAGTCTTTCATTATGCAAGCACCTCCCCTATTGATTCAGCTGCATCTTTAGTGATAATAAGTTTGTCATGTGCAAGGATATCCAATGTATTGATTTGGCTTGCGTACTGGACTTTTACGTTTGGTAAATTATTCGCACTTTTCAGAACAACTTCATCTTTTTCGTTTGTAACGATTAATACTTTTTCATTTATATTAAGTGCTGCTAAGATTTTGATCATTTCTTTTGTTTTTGGTACGTCAAGTGCTAATGTTTCTAAGACAGTGATACTTTCATCTTGTACTTTAGTAGAAAGTGCTGATTTAAGCGCTAAACGACGAACCTTTTTCGGTAATTTATACGCATAAGAGCGTGGAGTTGGTCCGAATACAACACCACCGCCTACCCATTGTGGTGAACGAATTGATCCTTGACGTGCACGACCTGTTCCTTTTTGACGCCACGGCTTACGACCACCGCCACGTACTGCTGAACGGTTCTTTACTGCATGTGTTCCTTGTCGTCTTGAAGCTAGTTGCATAACAACTGCATCGTGTAAAACGTGCGTGTTTGGTTCAATACCGAATACCGCATCATTTAATTCAATATCGCCTACTTGCGATCCACTTTGGTTATATAGTGCTAATTTAGGCATGACATATCCTCCCTTCAACTAATATTTAGTTAGCCTTTACTGCACTCGTAACTTTTACGAATGATTTTCTTGGGCCTGGGATGTTACCTTTAACTAGTAATAAGTTACGCTCTACATCAACTTTCATAATCTCTAGATTTTGAATAGTTGTTGTTTCGCCACCCATTTGCCCTGGTAATTTCTTACCTTTACGCACACGTGCTGGTTCTGCTGAGTTACCCATTGAACCTGGTCCCCTGTGATATCTAGAACCGTGTGACATTGGTCCGCGCGCTTGATTATGACGCTTAATGGCACCTTGGAATCCTTTTCCTTTTGAAGTACCTGTTACATCAATCATATCTCCCGCTTCGAAAACCTCTACGCTAAGCTCTTGGCCAACTTCATAGTTAGCTAACTCAACGTTACGGAATTCACGAATGTAGCGCTTAGGATTAGTGCTCGCTTTTGCAGCATGTCCTTTCGCTGGTTTATTTGCGTTAACTGCCTTTTGATCCGCAAAACCAACTTGAATCGCTTCGTATCCGTCATTTTCTAGTGTTCTTTTTTGAAGAACAACGTTAGGTTCAGCTTGAACTACTGTTACTGGAATTAATTCACCTTGTTCAGTGAAAATTTGCGTCATGCCGACTTTACGACCTAAGATTCCTTTCGTCATCCGTTACACCTCCTGATAAATTCATATTATAGTTTAATTTCAATATCTACACCTGATGGTAGATCTAATCGCATAAGCGCATCAACCGTTTTTGGTGTAGGATTTAAAATATCGATTAGACGTTTGTGTGTACGCATTTCAAATTGCTCACGAGAGTCTTTGTCCTTGTGTACTGCACGTAACACAGTATAAATTGACTTTTCAGTTGGTAATGGGACTGGTCCCGATACCCCTGCTCCTGAACGCTTTGCAGTGTTAACAATCTTCTCTGCTGATTGATCCAAAATTCTGTGATCATATGCTTTCAAACGAATTCTAATTTTTTCTTTTGCCATAATGTTCCCTCCTTTTCGCCCATTTAATATAATAGACATTCTCCGCGAAAATTTCCTCGGCTACCTCCCCATGGCAAAGGGGCCGGGTGTGCCAACAACCTTTCGCTTCATCGCCCTTCTGACCAACATTAAATAGTATACAGAATGTGACCATAGATTGCAAGGTTTATTGTCAATTATTTTAACTTTTTTTCAACATTTCTTATTGGCTATCATTTCAATCTAAAAATCGGTCTATTCAGTCATGATTAAGCAACCTCTTAGCTGTTGGTGCATCAATTTTTTCCTGAGTAATTTCGGTCAGTTTAAAACAGAAAAATAGAGCAACGATTTACATCGTTGCTCTATTAAAATTTAATTATTTTACAATAGTAGATACAACGCCTGAACCAACAGTACGTCCACCTTCACGGATTGAGAAGCGAGTACCTTCTTCAATTGCGATAGGTGAGATTAATTCTACTGTCATTTCAACGTTATCACCAGGCATAACCATTTCCACACCTTCTGGAAGTCTAACGATTCCAGTTACGTCCGTTGTACGGAAGTAGAATTGTGGGCGGTAGTTATCGAAGAATGGCGTATGACGTCCACCTTCTTCTTTTGATAATACGTAAACTTCTGATTTGAAGTTTGTGTGTGGTGTAATTGTTGCTGGTTTAGCAAGAACTTGACCACGGTTGATATCTTCACGAGTAACACCACGTAATAGTGCACCAATGTTGTCGCCAGCTTCTGCATAGTCAAGAAGCTTACGGAACATTTCTACTCCCGTTACAATAGTTTTTGCTGGAGCTTCTGTAAAACCGATAACCTCAACTTCGTCACCGACTTTAACTACACCACGCTCAACACGACCTGTTGCAACTGTTCCACGACCCGTAATTGAGAACACATCCTCAACTGGCATCATGAAAGGCTTATCAGTGTCACGTACTGGACTTGGGATATACTCATCAACTGCAGCCATTAGTTCAACGATCTTCTCTTCGTAAGCTTCGTCACCTTCAAGAGCTCTAAGAGCAGAACCAGTAATAACTGGAACGTCATCACCTGGGAAATCGTATTCTGATAATAGATCACGAACTTCCATTTCTACTAATTCTAATAGTTCCTCGTCGTCAACCATATCTGCTTTGTTTAAGAATACAACGAAAGCAGGTACCCCTACGTTACGTGAAAGTAAGATGTGCTCACGAGTTTGTGGCATTGGGCCATCAGCTGCAGATACAACTAAGATTGCACCATCCATTTGTGCTGCACCTGTGATCATGTTCTTAACGTAGTCAGCGTGTCCTGGACAGTCTACGTGTGCGTAGTGGCGTGTTTCAGTTTCATACTCAACGTGTGAAGTAGAAATTGTAATTCCACGCTCTTTTTCTTCTGGTGCACCGTCAATTTGGGCATAACCCATAGCAGTTCCGTCACCGTTTTTCTTGGCCATTACCGTTGTAATAGCAGCAGTTAATGTTGTTTTACCGTGGTCAACGTGGCCTAATGTACCAACGTTAACGTGTTCTTTCGAACGGTCAAATTTTTCTTTACCCATTCTATAGTTCCTCCTTTAAATAAATAAAAGTTGTATTTTTTATTACATGTATTTTTACTTAGCTACATTATACTGACTTATAGCTAAGCTTTCAATACAAGTTATACTTTAATTTGTGTTAAAAATCAATTATTGTCCAGCATTTTTAAGAATAATTTCTTCAGAAATACTCTTAGGTACGTCTTCATAGTGGTCGAAGAACATAGTGTATGTTCCGCGTCCTTGTGTATTCGAACGTAATGCTGTTGCATAACCAAACATTTCTGCAAGTGGTACGAACGCATTAACAACTTGTGCGTTTCCACGAGCTTCCATGCCATCTACACGTCCACGACGTGAAGTGATATCACCCATAATGTCACCCATGTATTCTTCAGGGATAACAACTTCTACTCTCATCATTGGCTCAAGTAGAACTGGATTACATTTGGCTTTAGCATTTCTTAGTGCATATGAAGCCGCTACTCTAAACGCTGTCTCGTTAGAGTCAACATCGTGGTAGCTACCATCATATAAAGTTGCTTTAACATCGATTAGTGGATATCCTGCGATAACACCATTTTCCATTGACTCTTTAATTCCAGCTTCAACAGATGGGATATATTCACGTGGTACAACACCACCAACGATATTGTTAACGAACTCGAAGCCCGCTCCTTCTTCGTTTGGCTCGAACTTGATCCATACGTGGCCATATTGTCCACGTCCACCTGATTGACGAACGAATTTACCTTCGACTTCAGCTGAAGCACGGAACGTTTCACGATATGAAACTTGTGGAGCACCAACGTTTGCATCGACTTTAAACTCACGTCTCAAACGGTCAACAAGAACATCAAGGTGTAATTCACCCATACCTGAAATAATTGTTTGACTTGTTTCAGGGTTCGTTTCAGTTTTAAATGTTGGATCTTCTTCAGCTAGTTTACCTAAAGCGATTGACATTTTGTCTTGATCTGCTTTAGATTTCGGCTCAATTGCTACCGAGATTACCGGCTCTGGGAAGTCCATTGATTCAAGAATAACAAGGTTTTTCTCATCACACAGAGTATCCCCTGTTGACGTGTCTTTCAAACCAACTGCACTTGCAATGTCCCCTGAGTAAACTTGACTAATTTCTTCTCGGGAGTTTGCGTGCATTTGCAGGATCCGGCCAATTCGCTCTCGTTTACCTTTTGAAGAGTTTTGAACATATGAACCCGCATTTAATGTTCCCGAATAGACACGGAAAAATGTGAGTTTCCCTACAAATGGGTCTGTCATTACTTTAAAAGCTAGTGCTGAGAAAGGTTGATCATCACCAGTTTCACGAATAACTTCCTCTTCTGTTTCAGGAATAATTCCTGTAATTGGAGGTACGTCAGTTGGTGCTGGTAAATAATCAACAACTCCGTCAATTAGAAGTTGAACACCTCTGTTTTTAAATGCAGATCCACAAAATGCTGGGTAAAAATCAACGCTTAACGTTGCTTGACGAACAGCTTTACGTAGTTCATCATTGCTGATTTCTTCACCCTCTAAGTAACTCATCATTAAATCTTCATCTAATTCAGCAACTGCTTCAACAAGGCTTGTACGTAGTTCTTCTGCTTTGTCTGCTAATTCAGCAGGTATTTCTTTGGCTTCAGAAACCGTACCTAAATCGTCTTCATAATAGTATGCTTTCATTTCAACAAGATCAATGATTCCTTCAAAGTGATCTTCTGCACCAATAGGGTATTGAACAGGATGAACGTTTGCACCTAAGCGATCATGTAGTGTTCCAACTGCATATTCGAAGTCGGCACCTGTTTTATCCATTTTATTTATAAATACAATACGAGGTACAGCGTATGTTGTCGCTTGACGCCATACCGTTTCTGTTTGTGGTTCAACACCAGATTGGGCGTCTAGCACTGTAACAGCACCATCTAATACACGTAGCGAACGTTCAACCTCAACTGTGAAGTCGACGTGACCAGGCGTATCGATGATGTTAATTCGGTGACCATTCCACTGAGCTGTAGTTGCAGCAGACGTGATTGTAATTCCACGCTCTTGCTCCTGCTCCATCCAGTCCATTTGTGAAGCACCTTCGTGCGTTTCACCAATTTTATGGATTTTACCAGTGTAGAATAAAATACGCTCAGTAGTTGTTGTTTTACCAGCATCAATATGTGCCATGATACCGATATTACGTGTTTTCTCCAAGGAGAACTCTCTAGCCATATTTTTTTCTCCTTCCTTTTAATTAATCAGTTTGATAGTATAATTTAAATTCATTACTTTGAAAATAAATCTAATATTACCAGCGGTAGTGAGCAAATGCTTTGTTCGCTTCCGCCATTTTGTGTAAGTCTTCACGTTTTTTAACTGCCGCACCTGTGTTTTTAGACGCATCTAAAATTTCATTTGCAAGACGTTCTTCCATTGTCTTCTCTCCGCGTAAGCGTGAGTAGTTAACAATATAACGAAGACCTAATGCCTGACGACGCTCTGGACGTACTTCGATCGGAACTTGGTAGTTTGAACCACCAACACGACGTGCACGTACTTCTAAAACTGGCATAACGTTCTTCATTGCTTGTTCGAATACTTCGATAGCTGGTTGACCACCGCGCTCTTCAACAAGTTCGAATGCAGAATAAAGAATTTTTTGAGCTTTCCCTCGTTTACCGTCAACCATGATTTGGTTGATTAAGCGAGTAACAAGCTTAGAGTTATATAACGGATCTGGTAAGACATCACGTTTAGCTACTGGACCTTTACGTGGCATAGTCTAACCTCCTTTCCTCAATTTCAATCACATTTTATTATTTTTTAGGGCGCTTCGCACCATATTTAGAACGACCTTGCATACGACCCTCAACACCTGCAGTGTCTAATGCACCACGAACAACGTGATAACGAACACCCGGTAAGTCTTTCACACGACCACCACGGATAAGTACAACACTGTGTTCTTGAAGGTTGTGTCCAATCCCTGGGATATATGCCGTAACTTCAATTCCATTTGTCAAACGAACACGTGCATACTTACGTAATGCCGAGTTCGGCTTTTTAGGTGTTAATGTTCCAACACGCGTACAAACGCCTCGCTTTTGTGGAGAAGCTGTATCGGTCATTTTTTTCTTGAAACTATTAAAGCTTTTTCCTAATGCTGGCGAGTCAGAACCTTTAGTTTTACTAATACGTCCTTTACGAACAAGTTGATTAATTGTTGGCATCTAATCTCCTCCTTCCTTCTGTTTTCTAATACCACACATCCAGGCGGTTCATTTTTTAAGCAAAAAACAAAGTTTTCATGAACCATCATTTGAATTCATCAAAACTTCACTGCCTTATTGCTACTACTGCTGTCCCTACTTCTATCCCACAAGCTCTGCCTAGCCGCTTTTTCGAATCGACCATTTCATACGGAATGATCAGCTCATTTGCTAGGTTAATTAATTTTAACCTAAGAACAGTATCGATATCCGAAGCAATAACGATTTGGCTGACTTGACCAGATTTCATCGCTTTTTCTGTTTGCTTTAAACCAATTGATAAACGATCTCTAGCCTGTGTTACTTTTTCATAAGACATTTTCATATCCTCCAAAGTACTATAGTAACAGAAGCACCTTGAATATAGTACCACCCTAGTTATTCAATGTCAACTTTTTTTTGATGAAAATTAACATTTTGTAATACTAGAGTGGCACTGTATTCTTCAGTGTCTACTTGAGTGCTATAAAGCTTACTTATGCAGTGGGTTCGTTCTCTGTGTTTTCACCTGTTGTTTCTTCTTCAATAACATTTTCAACTGGTTGATCTGTCTTCATACCAATCTTTCTATAGCGTGCCATTCCAGTACCTGCTGGAACTAGTTTCCCTAAAATAACGTTCTCCTTCAGCCCTAAGAGATCATCTCGTTTACCTTTAATTGCGGCATCCGTTAGGACACGAGTTGTTTCTTGGAAAGAAGCAGCAGACAAGAATGAGTCTGTTTCTAAGGAAGCTTTAGTAATTCCTAGTAACACTGGACGACCGACAGCTGGGTCTTTACCTGCTAATAACGCTTTTTCATTCACTTCTCTAAATTGGTGAATTTCTAACATTGAGCCTGGCAACAAGTCTGTATCACCCGGATCATCAATCGTTACTTTTCTAAGCATTTGTCTTACCATAACTTCGATGTGCTTATCACCAATCTCAACACCTTGCATACGGTAAACTTTTTGAACTTCTTTAAGAAGGTAAGTTTGGACACCATCTGTTCCTTGGAACTTCAGTAATTCTTTAGGATCAATTGACCCTTCAGTCAATACTTCACCAGCAAGGACTTCATCTCCGATTGAAACACTTACTCTTGAACCGTAAGGAACTTGGTAAGTTCGAGTTTCAATATCACCTTCGACAATAACTTCTTGTCTTTCTTTTACTTCACTAATATCTTTAACGATACCTTTTACCTCACTGATAACAGCTTGGCCTTTCGGATTACGCGCTTCAAAGATCTCTTGGATACGCGGTAAACCTTGAGTAATATCGCTTCCTGCTACCCCACCTGTGTGGAATGTTCTCATCGTTAACTGAGTTCCCGGCTCTCCAATTGATTGAGCGGCAATAATACCAACTGCTTCTCCCACTTCAACTTGTTGGCCAGTCGCTAAGTTACGACCGTAGCATTTTTTACACGCACCATGTTTTGTGTTACATGTAAATACTGTCCGGATTGTAACTTCTTCGATTCCACAATCAATAATCTCTTTAGCGAAATCTTCATTAATATATTTATTCTTTTCAACAATGACTTCTTTTGTTTCTGGGTGGAAGATTGTTTGGTAAGCCGTACGGCCAACAAGACGGTCATATAATGGTTCAATCATTTCTGAACCTTCTGTTATCGCACTTACAGTTAAGCCGCGATCCGTCTGACAATCATCTTCACGAATAATAACATCTTGAGCAACATCAACAAGTCGTCTAGTTAAGTAACCTGAGTCGGCTGTCTTAAGTGCCGTATCAGCAAGACCTTTACGTGCACCGTGAGTTGAGATAAAGTACTCAAGAACTGTTAAACCTTCACGGAAACTAGACTTAATCGGTAATTCAATAATTCGACCAGCTGGGTTAGCCATTAATCCACGCATACCCGCAAGTTGCGTAAAGTTAGAAGCATTACCACGTGCCCCAGAGTCACTCATCATAAAGATTGGGTTTTGAGTTCCGAGTGTTTTCATTAACTTCTCTTGAATATCATCTTTAGCCTTAGACCAAATTGAAATAACGCGCTCGTAGCGTTCTTCTTCTGTAATTAGACCGCGACGGAATTGCTTAGTGATCCTATCAACTCTGTCTTGAGCCTCGTCTAGAATAACTTCTTTGTCAGGTAAAACAACAATGTCATCTACCCCAACTGTAATTCCAGCTCTTGTTGAATATTTAAAGCCTA
>CAZONN010000011.1:2456-20210 GCA_964581235.1 uncultured Amphibacillus sp. | reverse complement strand
TTGGTAGATAAGGACCAAGAGGTCCTTAAAAGATTTCCATGAATATTTCAGGTTAAAGTAGAATTTAGAGATCAATTTGAAGAGCTCATTGAATTGTATATGAAAGAAAATGAACATGTTAATTTATCGGTTCAAACAGTTGGTGGAGGAACTGATTATGCAGCGTCATTAAAAGCTGAAATGTCCTCAGGTGATGAGCCTGTTATTTTTAACATTGGCGGTCCAACAGAGTTAGATGAGTATCGCGAGTACTTAGCGGATTTATCTGATACGGAAGCGGCCTCACTTGCATTGGAAGGAACATTAAATGGAATTGAAGATGGCGGAGAGATTTTAGGCTTACCATTTGCTCAAGAAGGATATGGGCTGATTTATAATAAAGAAGTTTTTGATCAGCTTGGGATTGATCCGAAGTCACTAACAACTTTTGATGCTTTAGAAGCTGCCTTTGCGAAAATTGATGCGAATAAAGACGAGCTTGGGCTAGATGCAGTTGTTGCTTTTCCAGCAATGGAACTATGGGTAATGGGAAATCATTTAGCGAATCACTATATTGCACCTGAATTTAATAGTGATATTATGGCTACATTTGAAGCGGATACGATTAATTTTGAGTATGGCGATCAAATGAAGAGAATGCTCGATTTACAGAGTCAATATTCTGTTCAACCAGTACTTAGCTTAGATTACTCTATGCAAGTTGAACAACTATTTTCAACTGGAAAAGTAGCTGTAATTCAGCAGGGAAATTGGATTTACCCAACTGTTGAGCAGATGGATCAGGATTTTGCTGAGAATGGAATTGGTATGATTGCGATGCCATTTGAAGGTGAATTTGAAGATCATTTGCCAGTAGGTGTGCCACAATATTGGGTAGTTAACAAGAATAAATCGGATGAACAAATTCAAGCGGCGAAGGACTTCTTAGATTGGATGTATACATCAGATCAAGGTAAAGATTTTGTCTTAGATGAGTTTAAGTTCATCCCAGCATACGACGGTTATGATGCAGATCGAATTGCTGATCCATTATCACAAGATGTTTATCGATATTCTTTAGATGAACAGACAATTGGGTGGACATTTATGGCAACTCCAATTGGTTGGAATGAGGATGTTTTAGCTTCAGAATTCCAAAAGTATTTAGTTGATGAAGTGACGTGGGAAGAAGCATTACAAACATCAAAAGAATCATGGGAAAATTCTAGACAATAATTAATAAAAATAATAAGCGACTAACACTATTAAGTTTGATCGTTAGTCGCTTTATTTTTAATTGATTAATAGCCTTCATTTTAACAAATACATCAAGTGATTATGTCAGAAAAGGCTCAGGAGGTTTAATGCATGAATAACAAGAATCTATCGTTTTGGCTCTTTCTTCTACCAGCATTATTTGCCCTAATAGTTGTTGTGTTTTTTCCATTTATGTATGGTTTCTACTATACGTTTACAGACTGGAATGGCTTAAGAGCAACATCCTTTTTAGGATTGGATAACTATTTTGCAATTTTTAGTGATCAGCGTTTTATTGAGTCATTGGTTTTTACGATAAAATTTGCGATCACTTCGATTGTGCTTGTTAATGTCATTGGCTTAAGCTTAGCTGTACTTGTAACGCAAAAAATAAAAATAAGTAATGGTTTGAGAACAATCTTTTTTATGCCGAATTTAATCGGGGGATTAATATTAGGGTTTATTTGGCAGTTTATTTTTATTAGTGGTTTTGATGCGATTGGAAAGTTATTTGATATTAGTTTTTTGCAAGGTTGGTTATCAACAACTGAAACTGGTTTTTGGGGTTTAGTTATTTTAAACGTTTGGCAATATGCGGGTTATATTATGATTATTTATATTTCCTATTTGCAAGGTGTACCGCAAGAATTAATTGAAGCTGCCGAAATTGATGGAGCGAGTGCTTTTCAGAGATTCTGGCGGATCAAGTTTCCACTTGTTGCACCGGCATTCACTGTTAGTTTATTTCTCACATTATCGAATGCTTTTAAATTATATGATCAAAATTTAGCGTTGACCAATGGTGGTCCCTATGGATCGACAGAAATGTTGGCTATGGAGATCTATAATACGGCTTTTGGTCGATATGATATGGCCTATGCTCAGTCAAAGGCAGTGATTTTCTTTATTTTAGTTGCCATCGTTGCATTGACACAAGTTTATGTCAATAAGAAACGCGAGGTGGAGTTATAATGATAAGCAAAAAACGTCGATCAAAAGTTATTTTAATCATCGCTAGCTCGATCATTGCGTTAATTTGGCTGTCACCATTTTACTTAATGATCGTTAATGCTTTTAAATCAAAATTTGAAATCTTTTCGAATGTGTTAAGTTTACCTAGTGAGTGGAAATTTGATAACTTTGTTCAAGCTTTTATTGATTTGGATTTCTTGAATGCACTGACCAACTCGTTTATTATTACTTTTTTAAGCGTGTTAATTATCATTGTTTTTTCGTCGATGGCTGCTTATGCTTTAGCGAGAAATAAGAGTAAGTTAAGTGGTATGATATTTCTAGTGTTTGTTGCTGCAATGCTCATTCCCTTCCAATCAGTGATGATACCTTTAATTTCAATTTTTGGGCAAATCGATCTGTTAAATACATCAGGTCTCATATTTATGTACTTAGGATTTGGCTCGAGTTTATCAATCTTTTTATATCATGGTGCGGTTAAGGGGATTCCGGATTCGCTGGATGAAGCTGCTATGATCGATGGCGCTTCACGCTGGACAATTTTTTGGAAAATCATTTTTCCGATGCTGAAGCCGATAAGCGTGACAGTGATGATTTTGAATGTGATTTGGATTTGGAATGACTACTTGTTGCCTTCTTTAGTACTCAGTCAAAAATATGCCACAATTCCGCTACGGATGTTCTTATTTTTCGGCCAATATACGAAGCAGTGGCATTTAGCTTTAGCTGGTTTAACTTTAGCGATTATACCTGTCATTGTTCTATATTTCTTTGCTCAAAGGCAGATTATTGAAGGTGTAGCTGAAGGTGCGACAAAGTAAATGAATGTTATGGGCCTCACTTTAAATAAGTAAGGCCTTTTTCTTTATCGCATTGTGAAATGAAATGGATGCGTTACAGCGTTCTTCGGTATTGACCTGGGGCTTGTCCGTATGCTTTTTTGAAAACGCGGTGGAAGTATGGGTAATTACCAAAACCGCAGTTTTCGGCAATATGGTCGAGCGTCATATTTGTATATTTCATTTGGCTGATTGCTGCTGTTAAACGAATGTCATGGGCGTATTCAATCATCGTTTTTTCGGTATATTCTTTAAACAGGTGAACCGATCTAGAAACGCTTAAGTCGACACTTCTAGCCACCTCCTCGATCATAAATGTATCAAGTGCATGTTCTTCGATATAGCGCATCATCTCAGTCACAACAAAGGGGCGCTTTTTTGATGAACGCGCAATTGTTTCTTGTTTGATTAATAAGCAAATACTCTTGAAAAAGTAGCTGATTAGTTCATGGTTTTGCTCTGTTGGTGGGCGTCTTGTTTCAGTTGAAAGAAATCGCCACAAAGTTGTTAATTGATTCACATCACTAATTTTCACGTAATAAGGTTGATCTAACTCGTCCCACCATTTATCTAGCCAGTCCCCTTTAGAATACAGGTGGAAGTCAGCGCTAGGTGCACTAGGGTTAACTTTCAAATGATAAAAACTACCCGAAGGAATTAGAATAATATCACCATATTCTAGTGAAAAGTGTTGATCTCCAATTGTTGCCTCGGCTAATCCCTCTGTTTGAAGTCGCATTAAGAAAGAATCAAAACCTTTATGTCTTGTGTCTTCATAGCCTTTTAAATGATAAGAATAATTACAGTGTCCAACCCACAAGTTAAAAACTCCTTTAGCAAAATAGTATATGTTTTTATAAAATTATCTATATTTATTTTGTTGATATGACGTTATTATATAAGTATACAGAAAAGTAATCAATTAAATTGTCTACTTGGAAGCGTTATTATCAAAGGAGTGATTCAAATGACTCAACAAAGAGTTGGAATTATTGGTTGTGGAAATGTTTTTCCAATGCATGCAGCTTCTATTGTTGTACGTGAGGATGCTGAATTGATAGCTGTTTGTGATGTGAAGCAAGATCGTGCTGACCAAAAGGCGGAAATTTATCAATGTCGAGCATATTATGACTATCTAGAAATGTTTGAAAAAGAAAATCTTGATGTAATTCATATTTGTTTACCGCATCACCTGCATGCGCCAGTGACGATTGAAGCAGCTAAAAAAGGGATTCATGTTTTAACAGAAAAACCAATGGCAATTCATTATCAAGATGCTGTAGATATGATTGAGGCGGCCAATGAAGCGGACGTAACCCTGGGCGTTATTTTTCAAAATCGATACAATCCAGGTTCGCAATTAATTAAGAAAATGATCGAAAGTGGCGATTTAGGTGAAATTAAGTCAGGAAAACTTTCAGTGACGTGGGATCGTTCAGATGAGTACTATCAAAAGAGTGATTGGAAAGGGACTTGGGATAAAGAAGGTGGCGGGGTCGTGATTGACCAAGCGATTCATACGATGGACTTAATGCGTTGGTTTGTCGATAGTGATTTAAAGTACGTCGATGCGAGAATTAGCAACCGAGCCCATGAGATTATCGAGGTAGAGGATGCCGCCGAAGGTGTGATCGCTTACCAAAATGGTGTTGTCACGGCTTTCCACGCAATAAATTACTATTCGTATGATGCGCCTGTTGAAATTGAATTACATTGTGAAAAAGGGATTGCCAAAATGGTCGCTGATCAAGCAACAGTTACATTAAATAATGGTCAAGTTTTCATCGCAGACAATAACCCATTAGAAACGTTTACTTATGAAGATGGTGTCAAGGGCTATTGGGGCGTTAGTCATGTTAAGCAAATCAACAATTTTTACGATACGCTACAAGGCAAAGCTGAATTAGATATACCAGCAGAAGAAGCATTGAAGACGCAAAAAATGATCAATGCGATTTATCAATCAGGTCATGAAAAACGTCGCGTTAATTTTAACTAAAGGAGTGACATAAATGAATATCGTTGTTTGGAACGAGAATCGTCATGAAAAATTGAATCCACAAGTTGCTGCGATTTATCCGGAAGGGATTCATGGTGCGATTGCTGAATTTTTACGTAAAGCGGGGCATGATGTGACAACAGCTACTTTAGATGAACCAGAACATGGTTTAACTGATAAAGTGCTGGCTAATGCAGATGTCATGCTTTGGTGGGGACATCTTGCACATGATGAAGTTGATCAGGCGATTGTTGATAAAGTTCATCAGCGTGTTTTAGCTGGGATGGGTTTAATCGTGCTCCACTCAGGGCATTTTTCGAAAATATTCAAGCAACTTATGGGAACAGGTTGTGATTTGAAATGGCGTGAGGTCGGTGAGCGAGAACGGTTGTGGGTCGTTGATCCAAGTCATCCAATTGTTGCAGGGCTCGATTCATATTTTGAGCTTGAACAGGAGGAAATGTATGGTGAGCACTTTGATGTGCCAGCACCGGAGGAATTAGTATTGATTAGTTGGTTTGAAGGTGGCGAGGTCTTCAGAAGTGGTGCGACTTATCGACGAGGTAAAGGAAAGATTTTCTATTTCCGTCCAGGCCATGAGACATATCCAACTTATCATGATAAAAATGTTCAACAAGTCATTCAGAATGCTGTTAGATGGGCGGCATCACCTGATGCACCTGAACATCAATATGGCAATGTTGAACCACTTGAAAACCTAACGGTAAAGAAGTAAGTCTTATGACACGAAGACCTGTAGCTGTTCAGTTGTATACTTTACGAGAAGCGTTAGCAAATGATTTTGTTGGCACGTTAGAGCACGTGGCAAAAATCGGCTATGACGGTGTTGAGCTAGCTGGTTATGGTGATCTTACTGTAGTTGAATTAAAAGAGGCACTCGATCGATTTGGTTTGAATGTGGCGGCTAATCACGTTCCATTAGAAGAGTTAAGAGAAAATATTGATCAAGTGATTGCCGATCAAAAAATATTAGGTAATAAATATGTCGTCTGTCCATTTATTTTACCTGAAGATCGTCGGCCAGAATTTTATCAAGAACTGGCTCAATTTTTAAAACAGATTGGAAAAAAGTTGCGAGCATCTGGATTAGAGCTCTGTTATCATAATCATGATTTTGAATTAGAGCAGATGCCAGATGGACAAACTGTTTTAGCTTATCTTTATGATCAAGTGCCAGTGGAGTATTTAAAAGCAGAACTTGACCTTTATTGGCTTCAAAAAGCTGGTGAAGATCCACTTGAATGGATCGAACGCTATCGTGATCGTACCACGCTGATTCATCTGAAAGACATGACGACAGATGGCGAACAATTTTTTGCTGAATTAGGTACTGGTGGACTAGATTTAGATGCAATTTTAGCAACAGGAACGCCAAATTGGTGGATTGTTGAGCAAGATCTAAGTAGGATTGATCCACTTGATAGTATTAAAATAAGTTATCAATATTTACAGAAAAGAGGAATTGTTTAAATGAAAAAATATCGTGTAGCCGTTATCGGATGTGGAAGTATTGCAAGATTTCGCCATTTGCTTGAATATAAGGCGAATCCAAATGTTGAAATTGTCGCTGTTTGTGACATTGTACCAGAAAGAGTCGAAGAAACGGCGGAAAAATACGGAGCAAAAGCGTTTACCGATTATCAAGAGTTATTAGAGCAAGTTAAGCCAGATATCGTGAGTGTTTGTTTACCAAACTATCTTCACGCACCAGTCTCAATTGCAGCGTTAGAAGCAGGTGCACACGTGCTTTGTGAAAAACCAATGGCAACTTCATATGAAGAAGGCTTGGCAATGATTGAAGCAGCAAAAGCAAATGATCGTCACCTGATGATCGCTCATAACCAGCGTTTCGTAGCGTCACATCAAAAAGCAAAAGAGCTAATTGAAGCAGATGAACTAGGAAAAATTTATAGTTTTAGAACAGCATTTGGCCACGGCGGTCCAGAAGGCTGGAGTATTGACGGAAAAGAAAGCTGGTTCTTCAGAAAAGATGAAGCATTTATCGGTGCAATGGGAGATTTAGGTGTTCATAAATCAGACGTTATTCGTTATATTTTAGGGGAAGAGTTTACTGAAGTAGCAGCAATGGTTGAAACGAATGCTAAAGAGGATTCGAATGTTGATGATAATGCCGTTTGTTTGTTAAAAAGCGAATCTGGTGTCATTGGGACATTAACTGCAAGCTGGGCTCATAACGCCAATGAAGATAATTCAACTGTTATTTATGGCGAAAAAGCTGTCTTACGACTTGAAGACGATCCGAAATATAGCTTGATTGCAAATTATACAGATGGTCGCACGGTTAAATATGAGTTAGGTCAAATTCAATCAAACGATGCAGGTGGCCAAACAAACTCACATGTTGTTGACCACTTTGTTGACGCGATTCAAAATGATCGCGCTCCATTAATTACCGGTGAAGAAGGATTAAAATCATTAAATATTATTCTGGCAGCGCTAGAATCGAATGAAACAGGTAAGCGAGTAAAAATTAATTAATCAACTTTTTAGGAGGAATCATTAATGAAACTAGGCGTATTTACCGTACTATTTGGTGAAAAATCATTTGAAGAAATGCTTGATTATGTGAGTGATGCAGGACTTGATGCAGTTGAAATCGGAACGGGTGGTAACCCTGGTGACGCACACGCAAAGCTTGATCAATTACTAGCAAGCGAATCAGAACGAGAGGCATATTTAGCTAAAGTGAAAGAACGCGGACTGACAATTAGTGCATTTAGCTGTCATGATAACCCGATTTCACCGGATAAAGATTATGCACGTCGATCGGACGAAGTTTTACGAAAAACGATTAAATTAGCTGGCTTAATGGGTGTCCCGGTTGTGAATACATTTTCCGGAACCGCAGGAGACAGTGAAGATGCTAAGCAACCAAACTGGCCTGTCACACCATGGCCAAACGAATATAGTGACATTTTAAAATGGCAGTGGGAGCATAAGTTAATTCCTTATTGGAAAGAAATTAACGATCTTGCTGAAGAAAATAATGTGAAGATCGGAATTGAATTACATGCTGGTTTTCTCGTCCATACACCCTATACGATGTTGAAATTACGCGAAGCAACTGGACCAGCGATTGGAGCAAATCTCGATCCAAGTCATTTATGGTGGCAAGGAATTGACCCAGTAGCTGCAATTAAAATCTTAGGAAAAGCAGGTGCGATTCATCATTTCCATGCGAAAGATACCTATATCGATCAAGACAATGTTAATATGTATGGATTAACGGATATGCAGCCATATGATCACGTTCAGACACGGGCATGGACATTCCGCTCAGTTGGTTATGGTCACAGCATCCAAGTCTGGAGTGATATCATTAGTGCACTTAGAATATACGGCTATGATTACGTGATTAGTATCGAGCATGAAGATCCAATCATGTCAGTAGAAGAAGGCTTTATGAAAGCCGTTCAAAATCTAAAAAGCATTAATATTTCGGAAGAAGCAGCCGACATGTGGTGGGCGTAGCTAAATAACCACAGATAAAGCCTTTGCTTTCTTCACACTTTTAAATGATCAAATTGAATCAACAAATAAAAAGAGAGGGACATGTTTATGAAAAATAAATGGTGGCAAGAAGTTGTTGTTTATCAAATTTACCCGCGTAGTTTTAAAGATAGTAATGGTGATGGTATTGGCGACATTAGAGGAATGATTGATGAATTAGATTATTTAGAGAAATTGGGGATCGGTGCAATTTGGTTATCACCAGTGTATCAATCACCAAATGACGATAACGGCTATGATATTTCCGATTACGAAGCGATTATGGATGAATTCGGTACAATGGAAGATATGGATGAATTTTTAGCGGAAGCCAATATGCGCAATATTAAAGTCGTTATGGATCTTGTTGTTAATCACACTTCTGATGAACATCAATGGTTCATTGAAGCGAAAAAAGGTAAAGATAACCCGTATCGTGATTATTATGTCTGGGCGGATCCAGCGGAAGATGGTGGCGTACCAAATAATTTACGATCGACATTTTCCGGTACAGCGTGGGAGTTTGATGAATTAAGTGGTCAATACTATCTACACTTATTTAGTAAAAAGCAACCGGACTTGAACTGGGAAAATGAAGAAATGCGTCAAGCGGTATATGATATGATGAACTTTTGGATTGAGAAAGGTATTGGCGGTTTTCGTCTAGACGTAATTGATTTGGTTGGTAAAATACCACTAGAAGGAATTACAGGCAATGGACCAAAACTTCATGAGTACTTACAAGAAATGAATCAAGCAACCTTTGGTAATCATGATTTATTGACAGTAGGAGAAACGTGGGGGGCAACACCTGATATTGCAAAGTTGTATTCTAATCCAGCACGTAAGGAATTATCGATGGTTTTTCAATTTGAACATATTGGTTTGGATCAGCAACCAGGGAGAGAAAAATGGGATCTACAGCCAGTGGATATTGCTCAACTAAAGTCTATTCTCGCAAAGTGGCAAATAGAGTTAGGGAACGAAGGATGGAACTCACTATTCTGGAATAATCATGATTTACCACGAATGATTTCACGCTGGGGCAATGATCAAGAATATCGCATAGAAAGCGCTAAAATGTTGGCGATTCTATTACACATGATGAAAGGAACACCATACATTTATCAAGGTGAAGAAATTGGTATGACGAATACCCCAATCAGTGATATTTCTGAAGCAGAAGATATTGAAACAATCAATATGTACAATGAGCGTTTAGCTCAAGGTTATTCAAAAACAGAAATTATTGATTCTATTAATGCAAAAGGTCGTGATAATGCACGTCGTCCGATTGCTTGGAGTTCAAAAGAAAATGGTGGATTTACAACAGGTACACCGTGGATTTCACTGAACGAAAACTATCAAGAAATTAATGTGGCAGCAGCACTAGATGACCCAGACTCAATTTTCTATACGTATCAAAAATTAGTTCAATTACGTAAGGATAATCCAATTATGGTTTGGGGCGATTTTGAATTAGTTGATACAATTGATTGTGTCTTTAGTTATTACCGAGAATATAATGGTGAACGTTGGCTAATCATAACGAACTTCTCAAATGAAGAACAAGCTTTCTCATCAGAAGATAAAATTGAAAAAGTGATTATTCAAAATAATAAAAAAGAAGTTACAAGTCTTCAAAACATGATATTGAGTCCGTGGCAAGCGTTTGTTGTAAAGGTAAAATAACTTCAATTAAAAGATAGTCCTATTGTAGGGCTATCTTATTTTGATAGGATAATGCTCCATAGCCAATTTGAACTGCTATGGAGCATGTGTAGTGCAATTTAATGTATTGTTCAGTTTAAATTGACAAAACCTTGATTAACAAAAATAATAGAATGATCAGGTTGGTTCGAATCTGTTATAATAAGACCAACATTTGTATGATTAAATGCTGATCGGTTAGGGCGAAAAGCGAAAATAAGGTGTGAAATTTAACCTAAGAGAAGGATTTTGATGAAGCGACGTATGTTCCTCAATCAATGGTTTATATTTACTCCCAAAACCTATAGTATAGAGGTAACAGGAATAGTCGACATAAAAGGAGGTTTTATTTGAAAATGAATCAAAATCAACAACTCGTACATAAATTACTGACAAATATAAATCAAGTGATTATTGGCAAAGACGAAACAATTACGTTAAGCCTTACAGCACTTTTAGCACGCGGACATGTTCTCCTTGAAGATATCCCCGGCGTTGGAAAAACGATGCTTGTCCGCGCACTAGCCAAATCACTAAATTGCTCATTTAGCCGAATTCAATTTACACCCGATTTATTACCATCAGATGTAACTGGCGTTTCAATTTATCATCCGCAAAAGCACCAGTTTGAATATAAACAAGGTCCAATTATTGGTGATATTATTTTAGCTGATGAAATTAACCGAACCTCACCTAAAACACAATCCGCTCTCCTTGAAGCGATGGAGGAAAACAGTGTAACTGTTGATGGAGAGACAATTCTAATTGACAATCCATTCTTTGTAATGGCAACACAGAATCCGATTGAATATGAAGGAACCTACCCATTACCAGAAGCGCAAATTGATCGTTTTTTACTTAAGTTAACAATGGGTTATCCAACTGAAGCGGAAGAAATTGATATGCTGAACAGGACAGGTGGCATCCATCCAATTGAAACGCTCACCGCTGTGATTGAGCGTCAAGATGTTGTCAAGATGCAAGAGGAAGTGAATGAGGTTTATATTGATCCGATGGTTCAAGAATATATTGTGAAAATTGTTCGGATGACACGAGAGCACCCATTGATCGGTTTAGGTGTTAGCCCGCGTGGAACGATCGGTTTAATGCGTTCAGCTAAAGCATACGCTTATATTCAAGGACGCGATTACTGTATCCCAGACGATGTGATCTACCTAGCGCCGTTTGTCCTGAAACACCGGATGATTTTAACGCAGGCTGCAAAATATGAGCAACGATCGATTGACCAAATCATTGAATCGATTTTAGCCCAAGTTGAGGTTCCAACTCGGAAGGCGCTAAACTAATGCGACAATTCATTTATTTATTGATGAAAACGTTCGTTTTGTTTGGCTTATTTTTAATTTTTTTTAGCTATGCAATGTTTCAAGGAGGTTTTGTTAGCTGGTTTTTATTTTATCTGACTTTACCAGTCTTACTATATTATCTTGTGTTTATTTTTTATCCAATTAGAGATTGGCAAGTTGAGCGCATACTTAAAAATAGGCAAGTTGAAGCGGGACAAGACATTCCAGTTGAGCTAAATCTGAACAGACGTCTGCCATTCCCAGTGTCGTATTTAATCATCGAGGATACCTTGCCAAAATCAATGGGGGGAATTTTTACCCGAAATAGCTGGTCAAAATTATTAGCAAAACGCAAACTGAGTCAACGCAATTTAATTGAACGGGCCGTTTTCCATCCGAATTTTCGGCGTCAGTTAACCTATCATTATCAATTAATGGGCTTGCCCAGAGGGATCCATACGATTCAATCCGTCAGGTTAACAATCAGCGATTTATTTGGGTTTATTACGAAGACGATTGAGCTTCCGGTTCAATCAACGTTCAATGTCTTACCAGTTTCACTTGAGTTTAGGCTAAGTTTAATGAATAAAAGTAAGTTGCTTGGTGATCAAGTTAGCTCAACGATGCACGCTGATCGTTCAAATAGCATAACTGGTGCGCGTCAGTATACACCTGGTGATCGATTGTCTGCGATCCATTGGAAGGCAACAGCTAAGATGGATACGTTAATGACCAAAGAATTTGATCAGGGGTATAATCGAGATGGTGCGGTGATCTTATTTGGGATTAATAATACGATCGCTTATGAGTGGAATGTTGCGATGTGCTACACGCTTTTACCACGATTAAAAGCCGCTAATTTGCAAGTTGAGTTTAATTATATTGGGGCTGAACAAGTGGTCTATTCAACAAAAAATAGCTTGGCCAATTTAGCGGATAGCTTCACTGCGCTAAAGCCTGGGGCAACTGAAATGATGGTGGAAACGAGTTTTGATCACTATCAACAATCATTTGATCGAGGTAACTTCTTATTGATTGTTACCGATCAATTAACAGAAAAAATCGTTGCACGTCTAATTGCTTTATCAGCCAAGCACCAACGAATCACAGTTTATGTAACCCAAGCCAAATCTGATCAAACGATTGGTACGAGAGCTTTAGAGACAGAACTTGAACAAAATCGAATCACTGTTGTTACGATCGATGAAGAAAAAATTAATCAACCACGATGGGTGGTGACAATTTAATGATCGACAATCAACGAACGACTCAAACGAAAGTGTTAAGTGGGATTTCCTATGTGCTG
This sequence comes from uncultured Amphibacillus sp., assembly GCA_964581235.1. Classification (GTDB taxonomy): domain Bacteria; phylum Bacillota; class Bacilli; order Bacillales; family Amphibacillaceae; genus Amphibacillus. The sequence goes on along the minus strand of CAZONN010000011.1, from coordinate 7,310 downwards.
AGCTTGTTGTTGTTTTTTGAGTGGATTCGCCCACTCGATCACGTTGTCGCCTTTGACCACTTAAACCTATTTGTTTTATTTGCGATCTTTTCATTTGTGGTCATGTTGTTTAACTTGCCAAGCTGGGTATCGGCATTAATCAAAACAATCACCATTTTGTTGGTCGTTCATTTCACGTTTTTGCCACGGCCAGTATTAAGTGATCACTGGTGGAGTGTCATTCGATTCGAATTTCAGCAAAATGCAACTGCGACGCTTGCTCGTAACTGGTTTCAGTTTACAGAGATTTTTCAAACGATTATTTTTTTAGTGATTATTGCATTAGTGAGTTATTTGCTTTATTTTTGGTTTGTAACGATGAGGCGTGTGCTCGTCTATATTTGTTTAACGGTTGTCTATGTAACGGTTATGGACACATTTACCGCATACAATGCAGATCGGGCGATTATTTGGATTGCGGGGATTAGTGTTTTTATTCTTGTCATTAATCACTATTTAAGAAAAACGATTGATAAGCAACTACCGATTCATTTTTCCGGCTGGCTTTTCCGAACAATTACCCCGTTGATTTTTCTCATGCTCACGATCGGAAGTATCAGTTATTTCGCGCCAAAAGCCGATCCGATTTGGTCAGATCCTGTGCCGTTTGTTATGCATGTGAGTGAACGTTTCACAGACACCGGAAAAAATGGAGAACTTGGGCGCTCTGGTTATAGTCTTGATGATAGTAGCTTAGGTGGTTCCCTTGTGATGGATGACACGCCAATTTTTTATGCTGAAACACCGATTGAACATTATTGGCGGATTGAATCAAAAGATCATTATACAGGTAGAGGTTGGCAGCGAGATACTGGTGTGGATACCCAACGTTATCGCGAAGGTGATTTACAATTGATCGAATCGTGGTTGGGAAATGATTTATCGCGTGCAACTGTGGAGTACACAGAGCGGGTTAACTTTCTAAATCTTGTTTACCCCTATGGATTGTGGGAAGTGAATCATGAAGAAGTCGATTTCTTTGACTATGATGCAGCAACAGGTGAAATCAATCCGACTTTCTCTGAACATGTATTCAGTGCCTTTGAGCTACTCTATAATCATCCATTTGAAATGACGTATTACTATCCAAATGTCTCATACCAACAGTTAAGGAATGCAGGAGGAGCAATTCCACATGAGATTGCTTCAAACTATTTACAACTCCCAGACACGTTACCTGATCGCGTCATTCAATTAGCATCGGATATTGTCGACGGTGAAGAGACACAATACGATCAAACGGTCGCAATTGAACGCTATTTTTCACGCGGAAATTACAGGTATCAAATTGATGATGTGCCATATCCAGCAGAAGGACAAGACTATGTTGATCAATTTCTATTTGAAACACAGTATGGGTATTGCGATAACTTCTCAACCTCGATGGTTGTCCTACTCAGAGCGGTTGGAATTCCAGCGCGCTGGGTCAAAGGCTTTTCAAGTGGTGAACAAATCGAAGACCTGTCGACGGATGATCAAGCATTGTATCGGTACGAGATTAAAAATAGTAATGCTCACTCATGGGTTGAGGTCTACTTCCCAGAGATTGGCTGGATTCCATTCGAACCGACAATTGGGTTTAGTGGCAGTGACATGCTTTATAATGAAAATAAGCAAGTCGACGATCAGTATGTAGACAAACAAGAACAACCAAGAACTGAAGAAGATCATAAAATGTTACAGGAGGATCAAACACTCGAGCAAGATCCAATCGACAATGAACAAACAACGAGACGCTTATTTGGAAATTTCTCAATTTGGCTCTGGTTTGCTGGAATCATCGTTAGCGTATTGATCGTTGGTTTGATTGCAATTAAGTGGAGGAAATTTTTAACGAAACTAATCTTGTCGTATTGGTCAAGCTTCGAATCGAATCGAGAGTTTGAAACGGCATACCTCAGCTTGGTTAAATTATTGCGACTTCACCAACTTAAACGACGACCAGACCAAACGCTAGACAGTTTTGCCCGAGAAGTTGATCAGACACTGGGGACAGATCTGATGACGCGTTTAACAGATACGTATACACAATTGATTTATCGAAAAGATTTTCAGCTAGAAAATAAATCAAGCCACTATGAAGATTATCAAGCAATGATTAAACGCATCTTAACTTGACCGTTGAAGGCGCGATTGATAAAATAATAACATTAATTAAACGATTACCTCTGTATATCCTCGGCAATATGGGCCGAAAGTTTCTACCGGAAATCCGTAAAATTTCTGACTATAGAGGCGGAATACTGATATATTATTCTGCCTCTGTCTTTTTTGGGCAGAGGCATTATTTATAGTTAAGCATATTTTTAAAAAAATTAGCTAAATTGAGGAGTTGGCAAGAGTGAAAGTAGAAAATGAACTAATTTTAGTCCTTGATTATGGAAGCCAATATAGTCAAGCATTAACGAGAAAAATTCGCGACCTCGGTGTTTACAGCGAGCTCCATCCACATCGATTAACAATTGATGAAATTAAAGAGATTAATCCAAAAGGTATTGTGCTATCAGGAGGGCAACGAAGCGTTTTTGATCAAGAAAACTTGCCGATTAACGAAGGAATTTTTGACTTGGGTATCCCGGTGTTAGCTCTAGGTGATAGCACTCAAGCACTAAACGAACAATTTGGTGGGAAGATTACCCGATCTGAGAACCCAACATATGCAGAAGCAGAGATTCAAGCTGCAGCTAAGACGGCGCTATTTATTGGTACGCCAGCAACTCAAACAGTCTGGCTGAGTGAAAATGATCAAATTGATACAGTCGCAGATGAGTTTGTCGTAGCGGCAACAACAAAAGATTCACAAATTGTTGCGATCCACCATCAAGATAAAGCGATTTTTGGCCTGCAATTTCACCCTGAAGTGTCACAAACAATTAATGGACAGACTATTTTGAAAAATTTCCTTTATCAAGTTTGTGATTGTCTAGGTGAATGGTCGCCTGCCAATTATGTTGCACATGAAGTTGAGAGAATTCGCCAAACAGTTGGTACGCGCAAAGTTTTATGTGCCTTAAGTGGTGGTGTTGACTCATCTGTTGTAGCCGCCCTTGTTCATAAAGCGATTGGTGATCAACTGACTTGTATTTTCGTCGACCATGGTCTACTTCGTAAAAACGAAGGCGACACGGTGATGAAAGCACTCAAAGATGACTTCAAGATGAACATAATTCGAATCGACGCTGAAGAACGTTTCCTTAGTAAGTTGGCCGGCGTCTCAGACCCAGAAGAAAAACGTAAAATTATTGGTAATGAATTTATTTACGTTTTTGACGATGAAGCGGATCGTTTGAAAGATATGGATTTCCTTGCACAAGGAACAATTTACTCGGATGTGATCGAGTCAGGTGCAGACGGTGGCAAAATGGTTAAATCACACCATAATGTCGGTGGACTACCAGAAGACATGCAATTTGAATTGTTAGAACCATTAAAATCATTATTTAAAGACGAAGTACGCGCAGTCGGAATTGAACTAGGCATCCCAGAAGAAATCGTCTGGCGCCAACCATTCCCAGGACCAGGCTTAGGTATTCGCGTTCTTGGTGAAGTGACGAAAGAAAAATTAGAGATTGTACGAGAAGCAGACGCCATTTTACGCGAAGAAATTGCTAAAGCCGGCCTCGACCGCGACATCTGGCAATATTTTGCCGTCCTACCAGGCATTCAAAGTGTCGGTGTCAAAGCCGGAGAGCGCACATATGACCACACAGTCGGCATTCGCGCAGTACATTCAGTTGATGGGATGACATCTGACTGGGCACGGATTCCGTGGGACGTGCTAGAGAAAATTTCCCGCCGAATGACGAGTGAAGTCGATCAGGTTAATCGAGTGGTGTATGATGTGACAAGCAAGCCACCTTCGACGATTGAGTGGGAGTAATAACAGCAGAGCTATACCCCCTTTGTATATCAAAGGGGTATAGCTCTTTTTAACTTTTAATTTCCGATATGATTGAATTTTTTTCGCTATTTCGAATATAATTGTTGCAGCGTCTTGAAATACAGTTGCGAAAAGAAGCCTTTCTTTAATTCACTAATTTCTTAACGGCATCATCGGTTGTAATCCCTAGAAAAACATCGCCTTCGGAAATGACATAATTCGGTCCAAATTCAATGGTAAATTCATTGGTTTTAGCAGGTTGAATAGCGATAATGTTTGTTTGGTACTGGTTACGGAAATCAATGTCGACAATCGATCGTCCAACCCATGTAGGGTGATAAGGAAATTCTACTATATTATAATGGTTATCTAATTTTAAAAGTTCATGAACGGTAGGGTTAGCTAACATAATTCCTAGCTGAACACCAATCTCAACTTCAGGCAAAATAACTCGCGTTGCCCCAACCTTAAGCAAGACCTCTCGGTAATCCTCGTTTTTAGTCTTGGCGGTAATCGTATTAATACCCATTCTCTTCAAGTTGAGAATCGCCATAATAGAATCTTCTAATTTCTCTGCGGTTGCAATAATCACTTCATCGCAATCCGAAAACCCGGCATCCATTAAATGATCCAATTTTGTGAAATCCCCTTGAACAGCTACAGATACTTCATCTAAAACCTCTTCCACATGATCCATGTTTTTATCAATCGCTATCACATCTACATTATTTTTTGCTAGAGTACGTGCGACGGCACTCCCAAAAAGCCCTAGCCCTAATACCCCAATTGTTGAAGTTGACATAACTTTCTCCTCCTCTGACGATTCTTTATCTCCTTAACCAACTGGTAAATTCATTTCTGGATAGTTAATTCCTGACTCTCGTTTTTCATTTGTCAATGACCATAGGAATGTCATCACACCGACACGTCCGATT
>CAZONN010000011.1:0-2446 GCA_964581235.1 uncultured Amphibacillus sp. | reverse complement strand
TCCGATTAACATAAGTAAGATTAAAACAACTTTACCGATTATGGTTAGAGAGGACGTTAATCCCATGGTTAAACCAACTGTTCCAATACATGAAAAGACTTCAATTAAAATATATTCTAGCCCAAAGCCATCTGGAATTGTCTCTGTATTTAATAAAACAAAAGTCGCGATCGTCGCAATCAATATTCCAGATGAAAAGATAAAGAATGCTCGGCGAATTGTATCTTTTGAAAGGGTTCGGTTTAAAACATTGGAATGGTTATAATTGATGGAACGATAGATGACTAAGCTAATGACAAATAGCGTGGTCACTTTAATTCCGCCTCCAGTAGATCCAGAAGAGGCACCGATAAACATCAAGACAACCGTCAAAAATAGACTAGCTAAACTTAAGTTGGCGTAATCAACATTTACGTAGCCTGCTGTACGCGGTGTAACGGCTAGGAAAAAGTAATTGACTAGCTGATCCCCAAAAGATAAATGAGAGAAGGTGCCGTTTTGATGTTCCGTTATCCAGAAAAATAAGGTTCCTAAAATCCACAATGAAGCGGTCACCGTTAAAACGATTTTAGAATAATTACTTAATTTTCGTACCTTACGATAATTAAGTAAATCTTCCCAAACGATAAAACCTAAGCCACCAGCCATAATTAAACTAGCTATGACAAGTAAAATGAAAGGGTTACTTTGATAATCAATTAAACTATTTCCGATTAAATCAAAACCGGCATTACAAAAAGCCGAAATGCTATGAAAAATAGAATAATAAATACCTTTACCAACTCCATATTCAGGAACAAAGACAAAACCCAACAGAGTCGCACCTATTAGTTGAACTGTTAAAGAAAAGCGTACAATAGCGAACACTTTTTTTTGAACTGAATCTCCAGAATTAAGTGATAGGGATTCAGTTACAATGCGTCTTTGTCTTAAATTAGGACGATGCTTAAAAAGGTAATAATAAAATACTATCCAAAGCGTCATAAAACCAAGCCCACCGATTTCAATTAAAGTCATAATTACGGTTTTGCCAAAGTAATTCCAATGAGCTGCTGTGTTTAATGTTACCTGCCCAGTCACGGCTGTAGCAGATGTTGCCGTAAATAAAGCATCAATAAATGAAGTCCACTCACCATTTGCGGATGAGATAGGTAACCAAAGTAAAAGTCCGCCACATGTAATCACAAAAGTGTAAGCAATAACAATGGTCTGTGCAATAGATAATTTTTTCAGAAAGTTTGACATATAAACACCTTACAATCTCTAAAGTTGGTATTAACATTCTTTATTTCTCGTGGAAAAATGCTTTTAATACTAAATGACGATATTAGGATATACTTTACCCCAACATAAAGCAATACCCAAGCAAAAAGTATTACCCTTAATATAAATTAGTTGGCAGATCAACTGCAAGTAAATATGTATGATTAAGGCCAATTTGATGAGCAGATAATTACTGACGTAGGTTTAAAACCATAGAAGAAGTAGCTCTTCTGACTGATTTTGGATCCCAAAAATAAGCGTGTCAAATTACATGTTGGATCGTTAGATATGATACAATTCCCTAATAAGGACTTCTTGATTTAGAACAGCATATATCTGATTTTGGCTATGATGAATACAAATGAACGATTCAAAAGAGGAAGGATGAGCGCAGATGAGCAACCAGAGTCGACAAGATCGGATATTGAAGGCGTTATGAGAAATCCCAATTGATGAAGCGGGTTATAAAGTTGAAAACAGCATGTTCTATGTGCTAAATGATGGCAAGTATGGCACCTATTCATAACAAAGGAGAGTGGACTAAATGATTAACCAAGCGATTGAGTTTGCGACATTAAGTCATCAAAACCAAACGAGAAAGGGAACAGACATCCCATATATTCTACACTGTCTTGAAGCGGGTATTATTGCCGCTAACATGACAAACAAAGACGGTCATGTCGACAGTGATATCGTCTGTGCAGCAATTTTACATGATACGATTGAGGATGCAAATATATCCTATCAAACCCTCAAGCAAACATTCAACGAAAACATTGCTAACTTAGTTCAAAGTCAGAGCGAGGATAAGTCTAAAAAGTGGATAGACAGAAAAAAAGCGACGATAAACCTCTTAAAATCAAATCAATCAAAAGCTGTTGAAATCGCCACCCTAGCTGATAAACTGTCAAACATAAGATCGATAGCCCGGGATTATGCAGTCCAAGGTGAAAAGCTATGGAACAAATTTAATGCCGGAAAAGAATCGCAACACTGGTATTATCAATCGATTTCCGAATCATTCTCTCAAGTTAAGGACACAAACGAATATAGAGAATATCGAGACTTAATCAGGAGAGTTTTTGAAGAATAAGCGGATCACATCCGCAGCTGAGAGATGTTTCGCTTTCCTCGAAAATAAAGATCAATTTTCTTCGTGCGATGCTTATTCGGGGAAGCTTTC
>CAZONN010000010.1:0-20752 GCA_964581235.1 uncultured Amphibacillus sp. | reverse complement strand
AATAAAATGGCATACCTGGAACTTGTCCATAATGATAATCAAATGCAGTTGCATCAACATCATGATGGACAACACGATCACTAATCACAATATCACCAATTGACAAACTCGAATCCAATCCACCAGCAGAACCCGTATTAATAACAGCTGTAGGTTGATATTTTTCGTGTAAAATAGTTGTCGCCATTGCAGCATTCACTTTACCAATGCCTGATTTAAGTAGAACAATTTCTTTTCCTTGCAGAGTGCCTTTAATAAAGAGACAATTTGCAATCATATCTTTCGATTGAATCGTCATATTCTCTAATAAAAGCGCAACTTCTTGATCCATTGCACCGATAATTCCAATCATTCATACCGACTCCCTTATTCAACTTCTGTTTCTAGTTCAGCTACATCTTCAAGCTCATCGGTCGGGCTTGATCCAAAACGATGCATCTCATCATGATTATTGAGTACATCAACACGTTCAGGCATCCAGCCTTGCCCCTCAACCCATGTTATGTAAACACGAAAATGTTCAGCCATTGCCGAATTAGAGAATGTCGCTTTCACACTTTGAGCACCATTTCCTGAAACCCATAAATAGTACATCTCATCGACATGTATACCTGTTGCTAATTCCGCAGCTTTCATCATTTCTTTCCAATCAACCGAATCCTGCTCCCAAGTAATTTGATGTGGTTCCTCTTGTTCAGTTGGAATTGGCCCCCACGTAGACGTGTATGCGTACATCACGTTTTCATCATCACTAGCCAACGTTTCTAAAGCAAAATCGTCAGGGTGTTGCTCAACTACTGCATCTTCATCAGTTTCATCTACTCCTGTTTGCTCATCTGTTAAATCAAGTTCACCATTTAAATCAGCATTACCTTCATCCAAATCATTTTCATCGACACTATCATCACCAGGTATTTCTTGATCTGGTTGAACGATTGCTGGTTCATCACCTGATCCCGACATAAATAGCGAGATGACAAAAATAACAATTAAAATAGACCCAATTCCAACAAAGATCATTAGCCACCTTGTATTGTTGCGCTTTTTTTGATATCGACTTAATCGACTATAAGAAGGTTGCTCATTATCCATTACTTACACGCTCCTCTCTTGATCAAAAAATGTCCATATATAGTAAAAGTGACGAATTGACTCGTCACTTTTTCTTTAGCGTACAGAAACAATTTTAACTTGGATTTCTCCGGCAGGAGTAGGTACACTCACTTCTTGCCCTACCTCATGACCAATTAAGCTTTTTGCAATCGGTGAATCATTTGAAATCTTACCTTCAAATGGATCAGCCTCCGCACTCCCTACGATAATATACTCTTCTTCCTCACCATCAGGTAATTCTTGGAACACAACGGTCTTCCCTAGAGAAACAACATTTGGATCCGTTTCACTGTTTTCAATAATTTTCGAATTACGAATCATCAATTCAACTTGTGAGATTCGAGACTCAACAAAAGCTTGCTCATCCTTAGCTGCGTCGTACTCAGAGTTCTCTGATAGATCACCGAAATCACGTGCTATTTTAATCCGCTCAACAACCTCAGGTCGTCTAACGGTTTTTAGAAATTCAAGCTCCTCTGTTAATTTCTCTTTCCCCTCTTTTGTCATATAATATCTTTTATCAACTGCCATTTATAACACTCCTTTTACGATTTACCTAAACTTATTATTGCTAATCATATTCTTGTTTATATGCTTCTATGCTTCCCATCAACAAATGATTGTTTGCCACGGAAAGATACATAATCAATACTATGGCAGAAATTCGGAAAGATTTCAATAGTTTTTCACAAAAATAAAACGCATTATTTGTAAAATGTGATAAGTTCACCCTTTATTCATGATTATTCCCATGATTAGATGGGTTGTTTATCATCAAAAAATTCCCCCGAAGTTACCTCAGCCCTGATTTAATTTCCTATTTCTTAATTGATATTGCAATCCCATCACCAATTGGATAAAAATTCGTCTGATAATCTGACTGATTAAATAGCCACTGATTATACGTTGCAATTTTCTTAGCTAAGTTCTGGATTCGCTTAGATGCCTCTGACGAATCAACAACATAACCATGAAATAATACATTATCCGTAATAATAACCCCTTGATCCGTTAGCATTGACGAGAATAATTCAAAGAAGCGCTGATATTGACCTTTGGCTGCGTCTATAAAAATAACATCATAAGGTCCCTTCTCTTTAACTTGGGCAGCGACATCAAATGCATCACCAACGATTAACTCAATCGTTTGATTTTGATTGTACTTCTTTAAATTTTCAGCCGCTCGTTTTGCGCGCTCCTGATCACGTTCAATTGTCACAATATTAGTATTTGATACCGCATCCGCCATTTGAAGCGCTGAATAACCAATAGCTGAACCGACTTCAAGAATGCGTTTAGGTTGTTTTAATCGCAGAATTTGCTTTAAAAAATCAATGCCATCACGCTCCATAATCGGGATCTGATCTCTTTCTGCTTCGATTTCTAATAATTTTTTCCAACCAGATGAAGGTTGGCTTAATTTTTGTAAATAACCATTTACTTTATCACGATCCACCCAAGCTCACTCCCACCACCTAATGTCTCAAACTAATATAGAAAATCAGGGATAAGCAATTACGCTTGTCCCTGATTAAATTTATTCTACATCTCGATCTAAATGTTTATTAGCTAAATTCACGTGTTCTTTATGTGTTTCTGAAAAATAAATTTGTCCATCTGGTGCTGCAACAAAGAACTTATACGCTGTTTCTGTCGGATGAAAGACTGACTCCAGAGAGCTGACACCAAAGTTGGAGATCGGACCAATTGGCAAGCCGTAAACATGGTAAGTATTATATGGTGATTCAATCTCTAAATCTCTAAAAAGAACACGATCTTTGTGATAGCCAAGTGCATATAACACAGTTGGGTCAGTCTCTAAACGCATTCCTTCGTTTAAACGATTATAGAAGACACCTGAAATCAATTTTCGTTCTTCCTCATTTCTTGCTTCTCGCTCAACCAATGAGGCAAACGTGACAATCTCATGAACGGTAAATTCCTCTAATTCTAGAATTTCACTATAATACTCACTAATAACACTATTCGATTTATCAAGCATCATGCGAATAAGAACATCGATTTCTGGTACTTCATCATAGATTGGATAAGTTGCTGCAAATAAATAACCTTCCAACGGATAACGAATCTCATCTTGAAGAATTTCCTCTGACAACAAGTTAGGATAAAGATCAATTAAACTGCGAATATATTCCTCGTCATTCATTAGCTCCATAAATTCATCTGCATCAATATTTGCGTTATTTTCATATAGTTTAGCAATTTCCTCGATGGTGCGACCTTCTGGAATTGTAACAGTATATAGTGATGGTCTAGCCACTGTCCCGGTCTGCAATATTTCTGATATTTCAGCTAATGTCATGGATGGTGATAACTGATAATCACCTGCCTGAAAGTCCGCATAATTATTTACTTTAATATATAGTCGATAAATCAGTTCGTTATTAATCAATCCTTCTTCTTCTAAAATGGTAGCAATTCCTCTAGAAGATGAACCTAATGGAATTTCGATAGCGACTGTTTCTTGGCTATCCGGATCAACTGGCGACAATCCCGTCGAGATAAATTCATATGCTGACTTACCACCGTAAACGATTAGGACAGTAAAGATAAGAATGAAGACAAATACAACTTTTCGAACGATACTCGCATCCCGGCATCGCTTAATAAAATTTCGTCTCCATTGACTTTCTGTTTGGTTATCTTTTGATCCTGATTTTTTTTCGTTCATTTCTAATTGTATTTGTTGATCATTTTTTTGCTTATTTTTTTCATTTGAATTGGACATAACGTGACATCCTCCCCTCACCCGCTACATTATACTACAAAATAGTGGTTAATATCTACTCGAAATCATTTTAATTAAGTTGCATTAATTAAATGAATCGCTTAACCTATTTATTTTCTGGTTTGTCTACGGTAAACTAGCTTGTAACCTATGAAAGGAATGATTTAATGGACATTATTGATAAAGGAATACCACTTCAGTCATCTGTAACAGCCCTTTAAGGGAGGACACACTTTATACAGCAAAACTCTGCCAAAGGTTATCTCCTCATTTAAACGTGCAAAAGTTGAATCTTTTAAATAAAGTCATTTTGCGCTCTTTCTTAGAATAAAGGAGTGAACCTCACTTAAATCAAGCTATTTCAAAGATGCAAAAACCTTTCGAGCGGCTTTGATCGTTTGGTTAACATCTTCCACTGTGTGCGCAGTCGACATAAATAGTCCTTCAAATTGAGAAGGTGGTAAAAATATCCCCTCGCGGATCATCCCCTTGTAGTACGCTTTAAATAAACCCAAATCTGATTGTTGTGCGGTCTCGTAATTTGTCACAGATTGATCTGTAAAGAAAAAACTAACCATTGAACCGACGCGATTTATTTGTAAAGGAATGTTATGTTCATCTGCCGCTTGACGGTATCCAGCTATTAGTTGTTCAACTCGTTGATTCATAAAGTCATAAGCAGATTGATCAAGTAGACGTAATGTTTCATAGCCCGCGATCATTGCTAACGGGTTTCCAGATAAAGTTCCTGCTTGATAAATTGAACCTTCTGGAGCAATCATCTCCATTATTTCTCTTTTTCCACCATATGCACCTACGGGTAAACCACCCCCAATTACTTTTCCTAAACAAGTCAAATCTGGATAAACCTTAAATAAACCTTGTGCACTTTCATATCCAACCCGAAATCCAGTCATCACTTCATCAAATATAAGTAAAGAATGATTTTTTTCAGTGATTTCTCTAAGATTCTGTAAAAATCCCTCGCTCGGTGGAACAACTCCCATATTACCTGAAACGGGTTCAACAATGATGGCGGCTATGTTTTCTCCATAGTGTTGAAAAGCTAATTGAACACTTTCGAAGTCATTGTATGGCACTGTAATTGTATCTTTAGCAACTGCTTCCGGTATACCCGGACTATCTGCTAATCCTAATGTCGCAACACCAGAACCCGCTTTAATTAGCAATGAATCGCTATGACCATGATAATTACCGTCAAATTTCAAAATGATGTTGCGCCCTGTATAACCACGCGCCAATCGAATCGCACTCATCGTTGCTTCTGTTCCGGAATTGACCATCCGGATCAATTCGATAGAAGGTAACCTTTCCTGAACAATTTTAGCTAACTTATTTTCAGTTATTGTTGATGCACCAAAGCTTGTCCCTTTTTCAATTGTTTGCTTCAATTTCATAGTTACTTGCTTATGTGCATGACCTAGTATTAAGGGGCCCCAACTCAAGACGTAATCAATATATTCATTCTGATCCAGATCAACAATTTTAGAACCGTAACCCCTATCAAAAAAAATAGGTGATTGCTCGACAGATTTGAAGGATCGCACCGGTGAATTAACTCCACCAGGCATTAATTGAACTGCTTCTTGATAAGCAACTTCTGATTTTTTATATCGACTCATAGGTCACTCTCCAATTAATTATTTAACCATTTAGCTAAATCTTTTGCAAAATAGGTGATAATCAAATCAGCACCTGCACGTTTCATCGCTAAGGTTTTCTCGATTACAATTGCTTGTTCATCAATCCAACCATTGATTGCAGCTGCTTTGACCATCGCATACTCACCACTCACATTATATGCAATAAGTGGAACATTGAATTTCTCTCTCACTTCTCTCATAATATCTAAATATGCTAATGCTGGCTTTATAATTAGAAGATCTGCACCTTCATCTATATCAGATGCGGCTTCTCGAATCGCTTCTAACCGATTAGCTGGACTCATCTGATAGGATTTTCGATCACCAAATTTAGGTGTGCTATCAGCAGCATCACGAAATGGACCGTAAAATGCTGAGGCGTACTTTATCGCATAAGACATAATCGGAATCTGTTGAAATCCAGCATCATCTAGTGCTTTACGAATCGTTACCACAAAACCATCCATCATATTTGATGGTGCAATGATATCAGCACCTGCATTCGCTTGACTTACAGCTGTTTTCGCATGTAAGATTAATGACTGATCATTTATTATCCTTGATTCTTCGACAATTCCACAATGACCATGGGATGTATATTCACATAAACATGTATCAGCAATAACAAGTAACTCTGGCGATAAGTCTTTTATCTTTCGGATCGCCCGTTGAACAATACCTTGATCGGAATAGGCACCCGATCCTTCTTGATCTTTTTCTTTAGGTATGCCAAAAAGCATAACTGCTTTAATACCTAGTTTAGTCAGCTCTGCAATTTCTGGCGCAAGATAATCAAGTGATAACTGAAATACACCTGGCATTGAAGGTACTTCGTGCTTTATTTGCTCACCCTCAATAATAAAAAGCGGATAAACCAAATCATCCACAGTCAAGTTTGTTTCACTTATAAGCGCCCGTAAAGTTGCGGTTGAACGTAGTCGTCGATGTCGTTTAAACGATAGTTTCTCCATAGATAATCTGTTATCCTTTCTGCGCAATATGATTACTTATCTCTGTTAACATTCCTTCAATTGTAAAAACTTCTGGTATTAAAATATTTTTAACACCCTGTTCAATCACTGTTTGTGCTGTTGTTGTGCCAATACAAACAATTTGCTTCTCTTCGATTTGCCCAATATCATCACTTAAAGAAAAGAACGCATTTACGATAGATGGACTCGTAAATGTTATATAATCAATACTCTCATCCATTAATGCTTGATTTAACATGACTCGATTTTCCGTAAGGACTGCTGTTTCGTATACCGTTAAGCAGTCATAATTATGCTTCGCTTTTTTCAATGAAGTAGGTATAATATCACTCGACCTTTTTCCTCGCACGAATAAAATCGACTCAGCTAAATAATCCATATTTAAAAATTCCCGCACCATTGTTTCAGCATTATATGTTGTCGGTATGAACGCTGCTTGATGTCCATGTCGATTTAATGCCTCATTCGTTTTCTGTCCAACAACAGCAATTTTTTTATTAGCCAATAGATTGATATCGAAATAGCTTGACGAAAGATTGAAAAAAAACTCAATACTATTAGCACTTGTGAAAAAGAGCCAATCATACTGTTGTACCTTTCTCAATACTTCCTGAAAATTCGGATCCTCAAGATAACTTGTTTTTATTAAAGGAACTTGATATGGATCTCCACCAAACTTTTTTATTTTTCTAGAAAAATATTGCGCTTGATTCTCTGCCCGGGTTACTAGAATTTTTTTGTTTTGTAAATCGATCGTCACTATTTTCAGCTCCCGAAATGTTAATAAACTAACTTTGCTACGCTCTGTTTCTTTAATTGATTAGCAACAGATTCGGCGAGTTTTTTTGAATCCTTTCCTTTAGCTTTTTGATTCATTACCGTTTTGCCATCAGCTGTTAGTCTCGTTCCATGGAGGATGATTTCACCCGCTTCAATAGTGGCATAGCCAGCTATCGCCTCTTTTTCTCGATCTTCAAATTGTTTTAAGAATAAGCGTTCCGTATGCACCGCTTGTTCAATTGACTCATCATTGATTAAACGAAGAATCTTTCGTAGCTCTCGATCTTCTGTTCGGCATTCAATAGCAAGTGCACCCTGGCCAATTGCTGGCATGAATGTATCAACTGGGAGATACTCTGTGATTAAGTCCAGTCCTAAACCTAGACGTCTAATTCCTGCTACAGCTAAAATAATCGCATCAAAATCACCTTGGTTTAACTGCTTAATCCGTGAATCAATTGGACCTCGAATCCACTTAACCTTTAGATCAGGGCGCTTAGATAGAATTTGTGCTGATCGACGTAAGCTACTCGTTCCAATCACAGATCCGGTCGGTAAATCAGTAAGTTTTACATGATTTTTAGCTAAATATGCATCACGAATATCTTCTCGTTCTGGGATTGAGGCAATCATTAATCCGTGCGGCATTTGTAGCGGGACATCTTTTAAGCTATGGACAGCAAAATCAATCGACTGAACAATCATCTGAGTCTCTATTTCTTGCAAAAAAGCATCACCAGCTAATTTTGATAATGGCAAATTTAACGTTCGATCACCTCTCGTTTCGATTTCTTTAATTTGAATTGGGTGATTAACACCTGCTTTTCTAAGTCGTTCGATAATTTTATTCGTCTGCATAAGTGCTAGCTTACTTCCCCTTGTACCGACAATTAATTCACGCATTTCTAGTCATCCCTCTCATCATTTAGTCCGAACATTAGACGAATATTCTCTAACTGGTCTTCTTCACTTCCAAGACTTTTCAAATGATTAATCGGCTGTTGCAATAACTGATGAATAATGCTTTTTGTATGCTTTTGCAGGACTTTTACTTCCCGATCAGATAGATCAGGGATTTTACGATGAATACTTTCTAATACTGTCATTTGAATCCCTGCTGCTTTTTCTTGTAAGGCTTGAATCACTGGAATACTTGGCAATTCATTTAACCATTGTTCAAATGATCTGCGTTCAGCTTCTAATTGTTGTTGAAGAGAACGAGCAATTTTTTTACGTGCTTGAATATTTTCATCAATGACTCTCTGTAAATCATCGATGTTATATAAAAAGACACCATCCAACTCATTAACTCGATAATCGATATCCCTAGGAACTGCAAGATCAATTAGTAGTAATGGGTTTCCTTTACGATTTCCAAGGCTATTTTTTAAGGTCTCTTTCGTAAAAACAAATGTAGTTGATGTTGTTGAACTAATTATAATATCAGCCTCTGTTAGAAATCTTGGTAAATCTTCAATTGGAGCTGCTTCTCTAGAATACTTATTCGCTAATTTTTCTGCTTGCTCAAACGTTCTACTAATCAGAGTGATTCGTAATCCATCTTTATCATTTAAGTTTTTCACTGTTAATTCGCCTGTTTTCCCAGCCCCCAAAACGATAATATGTTTAGAGCGTAAATCACCAAATACTTTCTTTGATAATTCTACTGCAGCATAACTGATCGACACAGCTCGCTTGCCAATATTCGTCTCACGATGTACCTTTTTTGCAAAAGTAATCACTCTTTTAAATAATTCATTAAAAATTCTCCGACTTACTTTTAGTTGTTGAGCAGTTAAAAATGCATTCCTTACTTGACCGAGTATTTGCGTTTCACCAATCACCATTGAATCTAACCCGATAGCTAACTTAAATAAATGATTAATCGCTTCATCATCTGTCAATTGCGAGAAAAGTAGCGCAATATCATTAACCGACAGTTGAAACCAATTAGACAAAAATTGTTCGATTGAGAGTACAGCAGCATTTTTATTATCTGAGACCACATATATTTCTGTTCGATTACAGGTTGATATAATAATGTTTTCAGCTATTCCGTCATATCTTTGTAACTCCAACATCGCCTGCTTGACCAATTGCTCAGAAAAACTGAGCTTTTCTCGTATTTCCAGTGAGGCGATTTGATGACTAATACCAATCTTAACAATATGCATTGCGTATCTTCTCCTCATACTTTTAGAGCTAATTAATCCTGTTGATTAATAACATCAGTCAGCATTTGTAAAAATTCTGTTTGCTTATGTTCTGACTGTCGATAATTTTCTCCTGTAATCTCTTTTAGTAATTGTCTCTTCTTATCATGACTTAACTGAAGTTGTTTCACCTTGTTTCGTGCTACTGCTAGAAATTGTAGGTAGTCTTGATACGATGCATCATAGATTGTTGCTAAATTTTCACAGATTGCTTTTGCCAATATTGGACTCGCTCCATCAGTAGCAACACTGATTGTTAATTTTCCTCTATTTAGTTTTGCTGGAACAATAAAATTACTTTTTTCATGAGCATCAACAACATTAATAAGCTGATTATGATGAGCAGACAATCGAACAAACTCATTAACTGTTCGACTATTAGTTGCTGCTATAATGAGCAATGCTCCAGTAAGGTCAGCTGGCTCAAAAGATTTATTTTTCCAAATAATTTTGTTTGTTGTGCTTAAAATTTTAAGTTGCTCATGGATAGAAGGGCTAATGACTGTTACTTTAGCATCGGCTTGTAGCAGTCCGATTATCTTTCGATAAGCAATCTGTCCCCCACCAACTACGACAACATCTTTATCTTTAATATTCAACATAATTGGGTAGCTTCCCATCGAACGATTCACCTACCTATCTCAAAAAACAAGGAAAAGGCTACTTGTTTTGTAGCCTGATCCGTACTTATTCACTATTAATCATGAAAATCTAAACCAGAATGAACGGCTTTAACATGACCCGTACGAATCACGAAATCACCAAAGCGTTCATTAGCTTCTTTTTCTTTAGCGTATTGAAACAAAAGTGGTTTAAGTAAAGACAGAATCTCTTCTTCTCCAATACTTTCTTTATATAATTTACTTAATCGATCACCTACGAAACTACCCCCCAAATACATATTATACTTGCCAGGTCCTTTGCCGATAAAACCAATTTCAGCTAAAGCAGGGCGTGAACATCCATTAGGGCATCCTGACATACGGATAACAATTTCCTCTTCGTTTAATCCCGCTTCATCAATAATTAACTCAATTTTATCTATTAATGAAGGAAGGTAGCGCTCCGCCTCAGCCATTGCCAAGCCACAGGTTGGAAATGCAACACAGGCCATTGAATTCCTTCTCAAAGCAGAATACTGTTCGCCCGCCGTTATTTGATACTTATCGATCAGCTTTTGAATTTCTTCTTTTTTATTAGCGGATACATTACTGATCATGACATTTTGATTTGGGGTTAAACGAAATTCCCCTGTATGAACCTTAGCAATTTCTCTTAAACCAGTCATTAATGGATATTCATCACTATCTTTAATACGCCCATTTTGGATAAAGAGAGTAAAGTGCCATTGATCGTTGCTTCCCTTGATCCAACCATAACGATCACCATTATGATCAAATTTATAGTCATGAGCATCGGCAAGTTCCCAACCCAATCGATCATTTAATTCATTAATCAGCCAATCTAATCCACGCTTATCAATTGTGTACTTAAAACGTGCATATTTTCTAACAGATCGATTTCCATAATCGCGTTGGATCGTGATAACTTTCTTTGCGACATCTATAAGTTGATCGGGGGTACAAAAGCCAATAACTCTCCCTAATTGAGGGTAAGTCTCTTTATCTCCGTGCGTCATCCCCATACCGCCACCAACAGATATATTAAAACCAATCAATTGATCATCTTTAGTAATTGCAATAAAACCAAGGTCTTGTGAGTAAACGTCGATATCATTATTAGGCGGAACCGCAATCCCAATCTTAAATTTACGTGGCAAATAAAGTTCACCATATAATGGCTCAACTTCCTCTTCTTTATCTTGGTTATCAACTACTTTTTCACCATCAAGCCAAATTTCATGATAGGCCTTTGTTTGTGGGGAAAGATCGTTACTCAACTTCCGAGACCATCCATAAACTTGCTCATGAATTTTTGACTGATAAGGATTTGGATTACACATGACATTTCGATTGACGTCTCCACATGCCGCAAGTGTATCCATTAACGCTTTATTTATCTCTTGAATACTTTTCTTCATATTCCACTTCAAAATTCCATGTATTTGAAATGCCTGACGAGTCGTTAAACGTAATGTACCATTACCATATTTATGAGCGAGTTCATCCATCACTAGCCATTGTTTTGATGTTGCAACACCTCCAGGAGCTCGGACACGCACCATAAATTGATAGGCTGGTTCGAGCTTTTGACGTTGACGTTCATTTCGTAAGTCACGATCGTCTTGCAAATAGCTCCCATGGAATTTCATTAAGCGATTATCATCGTCAGATATACCTGAGCTCATTTGGTCTTTAAGTGAATCAACAAGGGTGCCTCGTAAATAATTACTCCTACTTTTGATGTCTTCTACATCACTAGGCGGATCAGCTTGTGGTGGTAAAACAATTTTCTTAGTCATTTTATAAACTCCTTAGATCATATTTTATCGTAGTGAAACTCTCAGTAAGATCCCCCACTGATTAAAGTTCCACTTTATCTTTGATTGAGTAAACCATAGTTAATAAACGTCGCGTAGATAGCGGTTGTGCTTTTGCATATCTAATAATTGTTCTGTTGCTTCCTCTCGACTGACTTTCCCTTCTTCTTCGATAATTGTTATTAACGTATTATGGACATCAGCTGCCATGTTTTTTTCATCTCCACAAACATAAATGACAGCCCCATTAACAATCCATTGATAAAGTTCATGACTTTTTTCAATCATTCGATGCTGGACATAAACCTTCTCTTCAGTATCGCGAGAAAATGCAACATCCATTCGTGTTAAAGTCCCATTTTCTAACCACTGTTGCCATTCTGTTTGATATAGGAAGTCGGTCACATAATGCTGATCACCAAAGAACAACCATGTTTCTCCTTCACAATTAAGTTCCTCCCGCTCTTCTAGAAAAGCTCTAAATGGCGCAATTCCAGTTCCTGGTCCAATCATAATGATCGGGATTTTAGGGTCATCTGGTAATTTAAAATGATCATTACGTTGAATATAGACGGATAAATGTTCACCAATTTGTTTATTTTCCGCACATTCATATGAACAAACACCTATTCGATCTCGACCATGAGCGTGGTATCGAACAGTACCAATCGTAAAGTGTACTTCATCTGGATTTGCTCTTAAACTACTCGCAATTGAATATAAACGTGCTGGTATCTTTCTTAGTATTTTAATAAAATCACTAGCTTCTACGTTCCATGGGGAAAAGTCATTGATTACATCTAACAAATCACGTCCATAAAGGTATGCTCTCAACTTTTGTTCTTGCTCTGTATTTAATAGTTCTTTCAATTTGTCATCAGAAGTAAATGCTGAAAGCTTTTGTAATAAAGGTTTCGTAAGGACAGTAATTTCAAAATTAGAAATCAGCGCTTGACGAAGTGGCAATAAGTCATCTTTATTATTTATCGGAACAAGCTCTTCCTTATTCCAATCCATTTTACCGATTAATTGATCAACTAATTCTGAATCATTTTCCGGATAAATCCCTAAGCAATCTCCCGGCTCAAATTGAAAATTAGCATCTTCAATCGATAAGACAATGTGTCGCGTTTCTTTATTCGAACCTTGACCATTTAAATTTATATTCTCAATAATCTCTGCTTGAAATGGATTTGTTCGTGAATAAATGGATTGATTTGAAATACTTGTCTGACTCAGTGACTGTTCAACTGAAACCGTCTCTGATTCTCGTTGTTCATTTAATTTAGCTACAACATTGTCAAACCAGTCAGCAGCTGGTTCATCATAATCTAAGTCGCAATCTACTCGGGGATAGAGTTGATTAGCTCCTAATTCTAGTAAACGTTGATCAATTTCCTTGCCCGTTTGACAAAATAATTCATACGAACTATCACCTAGAGACAAGACCGAGTAATTTAGTTTATCTAATTTAGGCGCTCTACTCCCCATCAAAAATTCATAAGTCGGTATTGCATGATCAGGTGGATCGCCTTCACCATGAGTACTTACGATCACTAGTAGGTTTTCTAGTTTTTTAAAGGCATTTGTTTTAAAATTACTCATTGATGAAAGTGTAATATCGAAATCAAGTGCTTTCAATTTTTCTGAGAAATCTTCCGCTAAACCTTGACCATTGCCTGTCTGCGAACCATAAAGGATCGTTAATTCTTGAGTAACTTTTGGAGCCGGCTTATCTAGTAATCCAACTCCACCCGATAAGTCAACTGGCGCTGACTCAGTTGCACTTAAATAGCCACTTAACCAAATCTTTTGAGTTCCTGATAATGCTGGTAGAAGTTTATTAAGGAGATCCACTTGCTCCTGATTAAATGGACTGTTCATTACTTGAAGTTGCAATGATTGTCACCTCACGTCTCTATTATTCTATTCTTAAAAAATCAATCTGGATTATTTTAACCTAATTTTTTCGTTTCTTTCAATTTGAACAACATGATTATCTTGAACAATTAATGTAATTGAACCAAAATTCATTTTTTCTAACATTTCCTTAACTTTCTTAAGTGATTGTTCGATATTCTCTGTGCGTTTTCCCATAGTCAATGGCCACCCTTTCTATTTAAACTCTTTATTTTAATCAAATCTGTGCTATGGCTTGCTCTACTCTCTCCTTAAGTACCTTTTTTATGTTTTGATGATAACCAAGATTTTCACAGAGAATAAATTTCTGCGTTTCTACTGATTGTTCATTAATCTTGTTTGTTATCTGACTCATTAAGATACCCGAGAAAAGTAAGTATGGAATAATAAATACTTGATTTACAATTGATGCTTGCAATTCCTCTATCGCCTCATCAAAATGGGGTTGCGATCCATATAAAAAGCAAACATCGACTTGATTAATGCCATACTTTTTACTTAGACGTCTTCCTATCTCTGTTAGATCACGTTTGACTGCCTGATCACTACTTCCTCTACCTACAAGTAGAACCGTTGCCTGTGGCTCAATGACAATTTCTTGCTCTAAAATGCGATCATATAAACTATCAATAATCTTTGAATGAATTCCCATTGCCGCCCCGTATGAAAATTTAATATTTGGATATTGCACCTTTGCAGCCTCAATTTCTAATGGAATATCCTTATTAACATGATGTGCAGTTAATAGAAGAACAGGAACAATTGCGATTCTATTTGCACCACGGGCGACACATTTTGTAATACCTTCCAAAATAGTTGGTGATGCTAATTCTAAAAAGCAAATTTCTTGAATTGACACGTCAATTAGAGACTGGGTCTGTTCAATAAAGTAAATAGCTTCTTCAACACCCGCTTTAATCCGACTGCCGTGAGCAATATATAAGACTGCTTGTATGATAGAAACCTCCTTTTTTATACAGATGCTTCTGTTACACTTATTTCATTGGTTGTGTTTTCTTTAAACCAGTTAATTTTTTCTCTTAGTTTGACAACCTCCCCGACAATTATCATACTCGGGTTTTTAATCTTTGATTTATTAGCCAACTCAACAATGGAGGATAGTGATCCAGTCAATGTCATCTGTTCATTAGTTGTACCCCAATGAATAATTGCTACTGGTGTATCAACTGGTCGACCACATTTGATTAATTGTTCACAAATATACGGTATATTGCTTACTCCCATATAGATCGCTAAAGTATCCACTCCCGTAGCAAGGCTTTCCCAATCAAGTCCATCACCTTGACCTGGTCGAATGTGACACGTGACAATTGCGAAGCTAGCACTAAGTTCACGATAAGTAACAGGAATGCCCGCATATGCGGGAGCTGCGATTCCAGAAGTAATCCCAGGAACAATTTCAAAAGCAACTCCATGATCTGCCAAAGTAATCGCTTCTTCACCACCCCGACCAAAAATAAATGGATCACCACCCTTTAATCGCGTTACAGACTTTCCCTGTTTCGCATACTTGATTAAAGACTGATTAATTTTTTCCTGTATCATGGCATGACGGCCTGGCTTTTTGCCACAGTAGATTAGCTTTGCACCTTTTTTGGCATAGGTTAGAAGTTCCTTGTTAATTAAGCGATCATAGAGAATGACATCAGCTTTCTTGATACACTTGAGCCCTTTTACAGTGATTAAATCTAGATCACCAGGTCCTGCTCCAACTAAATAAACTTTTCCCACATTTGCCCTCCTCTTTATTTATAATGCTACGATTGAATCATCCGCTTTTTCCAATCCAGAAATTAGTACTTTAATGACTTCTTTCCTACTAAATGTCTCTGGTGGTTGTTCACCATTACGTAACATCTCTCTAACTTTTGTTCCTGATAAGATGACGTGATTACTTACCTCATGTGGACATGTTTTTGCGGTCGCCATATTGCCACAACTATTGCAATAAAAACTATGTTCAAAAAATAATAAACTAATTCCCAGTTCTTCTTCGGTAAAATGGCTAAATATTTTTTGTGCGTCATACGTACCATAATAATTACCAACCCCAGCGTGGTCACGACCAACGATAAAATGTGTACAGCCAAAGTTCTTTCGTACGATCGCGTGAAATACCGCTTCTCTCGGTCCTGCATAGCGCATAGCAGCTGTAAATACACCCAAAAACACATGATCTTTTGGATAATAATTATCAAGCAAAACTTGATAACTTTTCATACGCACATCTGCTGGTATATCATCTGCCTTAGTTGCCCCCACTAATGGATTTAAAAATAATCCATCTACGATTTCTAATGCTGATTTCTGAATGTACTCATGTGCTCGATGGACCGGATTTCTTGTTTGGAAACCGACAACCGTTTTCCAACCAAGTTGAGCGAAATTTTCCCTCGTCTCTAATGGATCAAAGTGATAGTCTGATGAATGATCAATTTGACGTCGAGCAATTAAAGTGATCGTGCCACCCAAATATACATTAGGACGTTCAAACAACTTTCTTACCCCTGGGTGCTCTCGATCTGTTGTTTTAAAAACAAATTTTGCTTCTTTGTTTTTATCAGGGATAAATATATCCGATACTTCAAGAACACCATAAACAGTTCCTTCTTTTTCTAATCTAACGAAACTATTAATCTCAATATTTTTAGCATTCTCTTCAGTTGTTGGTAATGTAATTGGGATCGTCCATGGTTCACCAGTTGATAACCTCATATTTTCCACAACAGCATGATAATCTTCTTCAGTTAAGAATCCTGTTAAAGGACTGTAAGCTCCAACTCCGATCAAATCCAAGTCACTCAAAGCAATTTCATCTAATTCTACTTTCTCAGTAATCGATTGGAAGCCATAATCAGGATCCCAACGATTGACTAATACTCCACCATGCGGTTGACCTAATTTCATATTAACTCCTCCATTTTCTTAGCTTTAATGTTTGTGTAAGCCACATTCTGTCTTATGTTGATTTTTCCAGCGTCCAGCGCGTGATCCTGTTTTCGTATCTCCTGGTAATGTACACGGCACGCAGCCAATACTGGGATAACCTTGATCATGAAGAGTGTTATAAGGTAAGTGATTTTTTTTAACATAGTCCCAAATATCAGTCCATGACCAATGGATTAGTGGACAAATTTTTACTGATTTAAAATTCTCATCCTTGTTGATAAACTTTGTTTGACTTCTCTCTGGCGATTGTTCTCTTCTCAATCCGGATAGCCAAGCAGTTGCATTACTTAGCTCTTCTCTCAGCGGAACGATCTTCCGCATATAACAGCAGCGATCCGGCTGTCTCTCCCATAATTTATCTCCGTATTTTTCAGCTTGTTCTTCTACTGTTAAAGCTGGTTTTTTCATTTTTATATTCAGTTCAGGATACCGTGCTTTCACTTCGTCAATTAGTCTGTATGTCTCTTCAAAGTGAAGTTCTGTATCGAGAAAAACAATTTGTGCTTTTGAATTAATTTGTGAAATTAAATCAATCATTACCATACCTTCTACACCAAAACTACAAGCATAAACCAGTTCATCTTTATATGTTTTAAATGCCCATTTCAATACATTTAACGCTCCCTTTGAAGGGTTATCAATCAAAAAAGAAGAATCATCATATTCGAACCATGATTCATACGTTAGCTTTTCCATCAATCACTCCACCTTTTGAACCTTTTATTTGTTGGTTAGTCGAAATTTATTACCGTTAATGTATAATCAAACCCTTAAATATAGCCTTTCTTTTCTAAATAAGAGATGATTTGTTCAACAGATTCCTCAACACTCAGTTTATCTGTATCAATAACAATATTTGGATTACTAGGTTCTTCATACGGTGCATCAATACCTGTGAAATTCTTTATTTCTCCTAATCTCGCTTTCTTATAGAGTCCTTTGGGATCACGCGCTTCACATGTGGCTATTGTAGCCTTTTGATAAACTTCAACAAATTCATGATCTTTAACTAAGCGGCGAACTTGATCTCGATCTTCACGATAAGGGGAAATAAATGCTGTCAATGTAAATAATCCTGCATCGACCATTAATTTAGCGACTTCTCCTATCCTTCGAATATTTTCATTTCGATCTTCTGGGCTAAACCCCAAATCTCCATTTAAACCATGTCGAACATTATCACCATCTAAGCGATAAGTTCGTATCCCTTTTGCGTATAAAGTGGATTCGAGTGCAACTGAAATCGTGGACTTTCCAGAACCAGATAATCCTGTAAACCAAATAATCGCACTTTTATGACCATTCAATTGATGGCGATTTTCTTTTTTTATAGTTGATTTATGCCAAACAACATTGCTTGATCTTGTCATTGTTTTTCCTCCTATAGAATCATTTAAATAATAGTCAATACTTCCATAATTAGACATAAATATTGTTATTTACCTTAAATATCCGATCTAAGCGGAATAAATAGGCACCTTTTATAATCAATCAAGTGATTGGTCAAAAGGTGCCTTTAGTTGACTAATGAGCATATGAAATTTGTTAGAAAATTTGGCATTCGCCAAGCCTTTAGGCGAATGTTTTAGTTGCACTTATGTAGTAAGAAAGTTGTTATACTTTCTTATCTACCAAAAAACCTCTTCTTAATTTTGCTAAGAAGAGGTTAATGAAATAAATCATTTATAATCTTCTTATCTGTTAATGTACATTAATGGAATTGGCACAGTTCTAATATAGTCTGTTGCCGAGGATTCGCAGGGCCAGTCCCTCCACCTCTCTTGATAAGATTTATATATTAAGTTGTGCCCTATAATATAACATAAAGATTCCAATGTCAATGCTTTTTCCGAAAAAACATTTTATTCTTATCTGTTTAGTGCGTTTTAGCTATATCCACCCTTTAATAATATAATTTCTAGCATGTAAAGTGAGAATACTAAAAGGCTGAAGTGGTTTTTAAACAACACTTCAGCCATAATTAATAAGGGGATATTTTACACTTATCTCGGTATTGCTGGAATCGATATAATTGTATCTGCTCCATTTACTTTTGATGAGAAATTATATATCGGTTGGTAAAAGCCTTTAGTATCGAGCATATAGGCAAGGGTTACATCTTCTATCTTTATTGTTCTTACATCTTTAGGCCAATTTAAATTAAACTTCCCGTCTGCTAATTCCTGATAAGCTTCTTCATGGCTTTTAATTGAGACATCATTTACTTTTTGATACGTTATTATTTGGTTATCGATTTGCTTCACACTGTCATCATTATAGTAGTCGACAGTTAATTTGCCATTCGTAATCGACTCTCCATCAACTTTGTTTTCAATCAGCCATTCATAGGTGCCTTCAGTTATGCCGTCATCAGCAACGCTAAAGATCGCTTCATCAGGAATCGCAATCGCAAAATCCGCTAAAATTTTCTTTAAATTAGCTTCATCCGTTTGCCCTCGTTCTATTCCCACGTCAAAAACTGAAAAATCACTATATTGGTAGCTCCCACCATGATAATCAAACCACATACTGTAAGATGGTTCTCCTCTTGACCAATAAATCGCCATATCGGTATAAGGATCCACTTCTATTTCAGAATCGATATTTTTGTGCTTTAGGAAATCCACGAAAAATGCTTCTCCGCTATTCACATCGTAAATTGGGGCTCTGTAAATAGGTACTTTTTCAAGACGATATTTTTCATTATCTAGAAAAACTTCATTCACATCAGCTTCAAGGTCTATATTTAAACTCAGATCAATATTCCTCATATTTATTCTGTAATTATGTGCGATAGAAAGATTGCCAAATTCTTGTGCATGATATAGACCGACGATTGCAAAAGTTGAAACGATCACAAGTATTAATGGAGTCAGATAGATAACCGATCGTTTAAACTTCCCTCTTTTGTTCTCTAATATCGTGATCATCAGCATAACGACTCCATAGCCGATAATAGCACCTAAAACATTATTAAATATGTCATCCAGATCAAATATTCCATAGCCAGTCACTAGTTGAGTCGTTTCGATCATCAATGTCATTAGAACAGCTGCTCCAACTAGACACGGTAACTTTTGAAACCTTTTATTCAAGAGTGGAAGTAATATCCCCAAAGGAACCAGCATGAATATATTCAAGTAAATAAATCTCCAAGTTGCCACACTAAAAGAATTCCAAGCCTCTCGATACGAACTAAATAAATGGAGATTTGTATCACCATAGATTCTTGCTCCTCGATTGATAAATGTCACTCCGATAACCATAATTATGTATCCAATCAGACAAAACCAAATCATAACCTTTCGTTTACTTAAGCTTTTACTTCCTTTTAAAAGCTTTTTGTATACGACAAAATAGCCAAGTCCTAAAAAAACTGCTAATATCACAATTAGCATAAACGCAAGATAAAAATTGTCTTGAATGATACTCAATATATCCTTCATTCTCACATTGCTATCCCCCTAAACTTTATTGATCTTATAAATAATTACTTATCACTGTTAATTAATTCTAACAAACTGCTGATGTTCATTCAATAACAAATGATTAATTAAAATCTTTTTTTTGAATCCAAAACTACGTTTAAAGCAATGATCGTTTACATTTCCAATATTTAAGGTATAATAAAACTAGAAGTACAAAAGATATAAAAAGACTGAAGTGGTGCGTCAACACCACTCCAGCCTTTGTGTAACAGCCCTTTAAGGGGGCGACTCACTTTATACAGTGAAAAAAATAATCACCACAAAAGCTTGTTGGGCTCTGGGTGGTTATTTTTTTCGGTCAAATGACAAGATTGTCACAATTAATGCGCTAAAAGATATAGCCACAACTAATGCTTCAAATACCGTCATATTCTCACCCCCTTTCACAAAAACAAAAGGAGTGAGCCACCACCCATAAAAGCC
>CAZONN010000009.1:20269-21429 GCA_964581235.1 uncultured Amphibacillus sp. | reverse complement strand
TTTTTTGAAATATTGAAAAAGTCTTTGACGAATCTCATTGGTAACTATAAACTAGAGTTAATTGAGATGCAATTCTTTTATCATAAACAATAATTGGAGGGGATTTTTTTGAACGTACAAATTATTGCCGACTCAGCTAGCGATTTAAACTCTGAAGATTATGAAAAATATAATATCGAGTGTGTCAGATTAGCAGTTGTCATGGACGGTAAACATTATTCTGATGGAGGCGAAATTAAACCCGAAACAGTTTACGAAGAAATGCGTAATGGTAAAACACTGAAAACCTCACAGTCTACACCAGAACAGTTCAGAGAGGTTTTTATCAAGTATGCTAAAAAAGATCAACCGACATTATATATTGCCTTTTCATCTGAACTATCTGGAACCTATCAATCAGCAACGATTGCGGCTCAAGAAGTTCAGGAAGAATATCCTAATTGGCAATTGAAAATGATCGATACTAAATGTGCATCATTTGGTGCTGGACTTGTTGTCCTTAAAGCTGCTCAATTAGCGCAAGAAAACAAGTCATTAGAAGAGATAACCGCAAATGCACAATACTATGCTGATCACATGGAACATATCTTCACAGTTGATGAGCTTGAGTATTTACAACGTGGAGGTCGAGTCACAAGATCAGCTGCATTTATTGGTACTTTACTAAAAATAAAGCCAATTTTACACGTAGAAGATGGAAGGTTAGTACCACTGGAAAAAGTGAGAGGCTCGAAAAAGGTCTTCGCACGTATTCTCGATATGATGGAAGAGCGTGGAACTGACTTTAAAAATCAGACAATTGGGATTAGTCATGGCGATGACATTGAGCGTGCAACACAACTCGCAGATTTGATTAAAGAGCGTTTCCAAGTCAAAGACGTTAAAATTCGTATGGTTGGCGCTACGATTGGTGCCCACTCTGGTCCAGGAACAATCGCACTATTTTTCTCAAATTCTAAAATTCAATAATATTAAATTAAAAACGGTGGGTCGACTTAATCAGCTCACCGTTTTTTATATTTAAAGATATATTATCACATACTAATTCGGTAAAAAGCCCCAAGGCAAACGACCAAAGCCGAGAATAAGCACGAGTGCAAGTACAATAAAGAACTGAATCATCAATCCTTTAGATGCCACACCCTTTTTGAAGCGAGTAA
>CAZONN010000009.1:0-20169 GCA_964581235.1 uncultured Amphibacillus sp. | reverse complement strand
AGTTACAATAAATAAAATAATCGATAAAGACCAGCTTGTTACATGCAAATGGATATTAAACAATATTATCATCCTCCTTTTACTGTCTATAGCCAAGTTGCCATACTTTTAAACATTTGCCAATAATTTTTTCACGACAGCTAAAATCAATATAAAAAAACTTTTACTCAACGAATTGAGTAAAAGTTTTTAAATTTAATCTTAGTTTATTACACGGCGAACATGACCTGTGAATCGTGCTGACCAGTAGCCACTATTCATACTTGCAATCGCAACACCTGTCGATGATTGTGAGCCAATAAATTGGTCGTTACCGAGGTAAATTCCAACATGTCCATCTGTTTTATACGTATTGAAGAAAACGATATCTCCCGGCTTCATCTCACTTGTTGATACTTTAGTACCTGTAGATGATAATCCAGCTGTACTTGCTGATACGCTAACTCCAGCTTGGCGGAATGCCCATGAAACATAACCCGAACAATCAAATAATCCATTCTCGATATCATATGCATTACGTCCACCAGCATATTTATAACTTGTCTTTCCGTTTAAATAACGATTTCCAGCATTGATCACGGTACTTAGATCACCACTCACACTGCTCGTATCCACACTTGGATAACTTTCTGTATTAACACTACTATTGTCACTGCTACTGCTATATTGAACAACATTACGTTGAGTGGCTGCAAGTCGAGCAGCCTCAATCATTTGCTGTAATTCACGATCTTCTAGCTCAAGTTCATTAATTAATGCTTCGCTTTTTGCTTTTTTCTCTTCAATCTCAGCTTGTTTCGCTTCATTTGCTTCTTTTTGCTCAAGCGTTAATTCTTGGATGTGCTCTAACTCTAATTTAGCATCTTCTAATTCTACTAATTTTTCTTCAACAACTAGTCTTTGTTCTGCAACTGCTTCTTGATCCTCTAGTAAACGTTGAATCAAAGTCTGATCTGATTGCGTAATTTTAGTAACAATTGATACACGATCAATTAAATCAGTAAAACTTTGAGCGCCAAACAGGACATCTAGATAACTTAATGCGCCACCGCTTTTTTGAAGTGCTGATGCACGGTCTTTTAGAATATCGTGTCGACGTTGAATATCAACTTCGAGTTTTTCAATTTCTAATTCTAATTCTGCGATCGCTTCTTCTGTTTCACTTATACTTACTTCAGTTTTTTCAATTTCTAATTCGTTTGACTTAATAATTTCTTGAATCACTTCGATTTCTTTTTCAAGCTCGAGCAATTCTGCTTGTATTTCTGCTAATTCTTCTCTTTTTTCTTTTAATTCCGATTGAACTTCTGTTCGTTCACTTCTTAATTCTGTTTCACGATTAGCTTCCACCGTATTAATCATAGAAGGTAGTAAGGAAGAAATACCTAGGATCAAGATCAAACTAACAAAGACTTTTTTAAAGCTCACGCAGCTCCACTCGCTTTCATATAGATAATTTATCTGACTTTATACTAAACTATTAGTTAATTTCTGAAAATATACTAGTTTTTCACCAGCAAAGTCAGTATAGCATTCAATAATTTCAATTAGATGATAGAATTGTTACAAGTATATTTCATTTTTGAAAATAAACATTCTTTTTCATTACAAGACAAAGAAAAAGAGTCCGTATATTGGACTCGTACTTTGTGTCTATTTTGTGACATTTTTGTGGATCACGTCTAAAACTGTCGATAAACTCGCTTGTTCGATTTGACCTGGGGCAGAAACTTGGCCTGCTGTGCCGAATGTTATCGATGAACCAAATATTTCACCAGTCAAACGAGTCACCACGCCTAGACCGCCCATTGACATTGTGACTAAAGGAATTTTAATAACATCCTTCATTTTATTTGTCACCGTTAATAACGATAAAACATCAGAACTGCTCTTCGGTGTTACAGCTAACTTCGCAATTGATGCACCGACTAATTCTGCTTCTTTTAATCGATTAATCATTTCTTCTTGTGCTGGTGTTTTCTCAAAATCGTGATTAGAAATAATCGTTGCCACACCTTGTTGTTTTGCCTTTGCAATTAATGGATTTCGAATCACAACAGGTAATTTTAATTCTAGGTCAACCAAGTCAATTAATCCAGACATCATCGCCTTTTCATTTATCGAAAGATAGTCTTGATCTGTAATATCCCTTTGTCCACCTTCACGAACCGTTCGAAATGTAAAAATTAGTGGCCGATCACCAATCTGCTTGCGAATAACTTCTAAAGCCGACTGAATATCATGATCATGATAAAAGTCGACACGCCACTCAACCAAATCAGCTTGCTTTTCATTTATCACACGTGATTGTTGTTCAATCTCAGTTAGGTTTTTTCCGGTAATAGGGAGACAAATCTTTGGTCTTCCTTCGCCAATTTCGATACCTTTAATTTTCAACATAAACGTCACCCTATCTATTTTTAATTCTTAATTATTATAGCACGTTTTCAAAACAGCTAAAACCCCAACAAAAAAACCACCCAACTCGGGTGGTTTCTAGCGCCTAATCAAGCGCCCATTTATTGATCGTTAATTTTGCTTGGCCTTCGAAAGCAACCAGATCATGATTTTGCTCCGGATACATTCGTGTCGTCAACACATAATCACCATCATTAACAAATATCTCTAGCGAAGAACGATCAGAAAAAATATGCAACTGAGTCAAGCCGTCAAGTTCAACTGTACGCTGATCTCGACCAAAACCAGACGCTCCTAACTCTAAATGTAAACGTTTATTATCATGATCATAACGAAGCACTGTATCCTGTCTCAAATGAAGTACAAGCTCACTTTCAACACGCTCAACCTCAACAATCAGTTCATAAACTTCACCAAATAACTGCTCATTCTGATAGCGATCAGTCAATTCAAAACTATCTTCAAAATGTTGTCCGCGAAGTTTTTTATACTCAGGCAGGGGTCTTTGCTTTAAGCGCCCATGTTCAATCGACAGTTCTCGAGGCAATGTCATAGCATGTTGCCAGCCCTGTTCAACAGTTGGATTCGTAATCACCCCATCCTCATCAGGCAAACCCATCCAACCCCATAAAATACGCCTCCCCTGTTCATCCAAGAACGTTTGTGGCGCATAAAAATCAAATCCACGATCAAGCTCAACAAATTTTTCCTGACTAGAAAACTGCATCAGAGACGGATCAAGCTTACCTAACATATAGCCCGCTTGATAAACATTTTGATAGAGGTATCCTTCCGGCTCAACACCCTGTGGTGAAAAAATTAACACATCCTCACCATCAAGCGAAAAATAATCAGGACATTCCCACATATAGCCCAACTCTTGATCAGGACCTGCAAATACACCTTGATAACGCCAATCAACTAAATTATCCGACTGATAGACGATCACTTGCCCCTGACTCTCTAGATCCCTAGCACCTAGTAACATATAATACATTTCACCATGCTTGAATACCTTCGGATCACGAATATGCTGACTAAATTCTTTAGGATAATCATCGGCATGAATCACACAACCAACTTTCTCAATCGTAAAACCACCATCACGACTCACCGCATGGACCGTATTCTGCTCACGTCCAGACGTGATGTAATCATGATCACCAAGATGCTTGACATTTCCAGTGTAAAAATAATGTATTTGCCCATCCTCAACAAAAGCCGTACCAGAATAAACACCATGCAAATCATACGGCTGATCAGGATAAAGCACAATCCCATGATCCTCAAACGTCACCAAATCCGTCGACGTTTTATGACCCCAATACTTCAAACCACCCTCAGCATCAAACGGTGAATACTGATAATACAAATGATAGATCCCATTATATTGCATCACACCATTTGGATCATTCAACCACCCCATCGGTGGCATCACATGATAACTTAGACGCCACCGATCCTGGTTTACCATTTCTTCCACAGAACCTGAATTCCTTTTTCGATAAAAATTGTTTAACTCTTTATAGAGAGGATTCATTAGTTTCCCCCTTCTTTACTCGTCTCAATTAATTTCATCCCGGATCGTTTTTGATTGCACACGCACAAGAATAAACGCAACACTAAACGAAACAGCGATCACTAAAATATATTGCATAAATACCCAAATGCTACTCGTATAAAGTAATAAGCCAGGTACAAAGGTAATTCCCATACCAGTTGCCGCTAGGCCTAGTATAGACGTCAACAGACCACCAGCTGCACCACCGACCATACCTGAGATGAAGATGCGAATATGGCGTAAATTAACACCGAATAGTAATGGTTCAGTAATTCCAAATAAAGTTGAAGCCGTCGAAGATAAGGCATTACTTCGTTTCAATTTATCCCGCATTAACATCGCTGTGGCAATCGCGGCTCCAAACTGACCAGCCATACTTGCTGTTCCTAATGTATTTAACACGTTCACACCTGTATCATTGAGCAAACTTATTTCAATAATACTAAGCGAGTGATGCAGACCCGTTATTACAAGTAATTGCTGGAATGCAGCATAAATGATATAACCAATTCCTAATGGTGCCTCAACTAAATAGACAATTGAATTAATGACACCTGTCTCTAACATTTGCAAAAACGGTCCCAAAATAAGCAACATCACTGTAATCGTAACAGTCAAACTAACAAATGGCGTCACGACTAAATCGAGCATTTGCGGGACAACTTTTCTTAACCATTTTTCTAACTTAGAAATTAACCAACCTGCAACAATCGCTGGAATAATCGATCCTTGATAGCCAACAATCGACACACCAAGCAGTGTTAACGGCTCGGCATCTCCACCAGCAACTGCCCACGCATTGGGTAGCTGTGGTGCAACCATCATTAAACCAACGACAATCCCGATAATCGCATTACCACCAAACTTCCGCGTCGCACTATATGCAATTAAAACAGGTAGAAAAGCAAACGCCGTGTCTGTTAACATTTCAAAAAGCGCTAACCATGTGTCAGACATATCCATACCAAGTTCAACGAGTAATCCACGTAGCCCCATTAATAAACCAGTCGTAACAAGTGCAGGAATAAGTGGCACTAAAATATCAGCTAACGTTCGTACAACTCTTTGAACAGGATTTAAGTTTTTATAGACATCATCCTTAAAATCTGAATGCTGATCATCACCAGAACTTCCCCCATCCATAACTTGTTCCAAATCTTGATAAACAGCATTAACTATTCCTGTTCCAAAAATAAACTGGTGCTGACCGGTATTAAAAAAGTAACCTTTGTTTTCCGGTATCGCTTCTGCCTCTTCCTTACTCACCTTACTATCATCTTTTAAAATGATTCTTAATCGGGTCGCACAGTGTTCATAATTTTGAATATTTTCTTTACCACCAACAACCTCAAGTAATTTGTCAACTGTTTCTTTGTATTTCATTGTTTAGCCTCCTTTGAAATTATGACTTGAATTTCTCTAAAAAAATGAATGATAACAAGCATACACATTATTTATTTAACCGTTATTGACTTATGTTAAACTCTTTTTGCTTATTTATTTGTTTGTCTTTGACGTAGTATGTGCATGATTGTAATGAATCATTACTTAGTGAGAAAAGAATAAACAAAAAAAGTCATCAATCCGATTGATTGGTGACAATTCATATTTGATCTTTAAACGCAAAAATCGCCTTCTATATAGAAGACGACTTGTGTATGTTGATAAATAATATTGCCACGATTGTTACCACGGCTTGTTAAAAGCCACTCGCACCAATGGTTAGTCATACATTGATGGAGGCGGCGGGAGTTGAACCCGCGTCCAGAGATATCGCCACTCAAGCATCTACATGTGTAGTTGATTTATTCGTGTTTCGCTAGCGATTCGGCCAACCAACAGGCTTCCTCGTAGCTAGTCTGATTAAGCTCTTCTAGACGTCTACAGACGGAAGATATCTAGCGTATCCCGCTTAAAGTTGAGACCCTAAACCCGGCACACGGGTGATGCTGGAAAGGATCCTTTAACAGTGCTTAAGCAGCTGCTAAAGAGTAATTATTAGTTTTGCCAGTTATTATTGGCGTTTAACGTTTTACGAGACGTAACCTCGACATGCCACTTGAGCTCAAACTACCCCTGTCGAATCCAGAACGCCCCCGTAAAATAAGGGACAAAACAGTTTAAGCTTCGTATAAAGTTGTTTTGTTCGTACAATTAATTATAGCATATTACTGGTTTTTTTCAAGTTTTACTGATAGCTTTCTTTCAATGCACGCTCAACATCGCGCTTGTCTTGCTTCCTTTTCAAGTCTTCTCGCTTATCATACTGCTTTTTACCTTTACCTAAACCAATCAGAATCTTAGCAACACCATTTTTAATATAAATTTTTAATGGAACGAGTGAATAACCGGCTTGTTGCGTTTCGCCTATCAATTTGCTAATTTGTTTTTTATGCAAAAGTAATTTTCGTGTCCGTGTCGGTTCATGATTATAGCGATTACCTTGTTCATAAGGTGAGATGTGGAGATTGTGCAAAAATACCTCGCCACGTTCAACTCGCGCAAAACTGTCTTTCATATTGACACGACCTGCTCTAATCGATTTGATTTCCGTTCCTTGTAAAACAAGACCCGCTTCATAAGTGTCTTCGATAAAATAATCATGGGACGCTTTTCTATTTTGTGCAATTGCCTTACTTTTATGTTTGGGCATCATTACCCTCCTTCATTTAAAACCACTATTAATTTTAACAATTTTCACAGATAAATACAATCAGAAAACCGTTTAAACCAGTCACCAGAGGGACGAAAGAGCGAGACAATGACCCGCTCTTTTTTACTGGATAATTATTTGCGTTTTTTATTCCTTTTTGCTTTCGGTGGTTTAATTTTTCTACCTTGCTTCTTATGATTTGTTTTCGGTTTCTCTTGTTTAACTGTTTCTTTTCGACGCGCCTTCTTCTTCATTCCGACGACCTCAAAATCGACCGAACGTTCTTCTAAATTAACATCAGCCACTTTAATTGTGATCGCATCACCAATTCGGAAAACATTCGCTGTTCGTTCTCCAATCAAAGCCATGCTGCGCTCATCAAAATGGTAATAATCATCTGTTAAGTCAGTCACGTGGACTAATCCTTCAACTGTGTTCTCTAGTTCAACGAATAAACCAAATCCAGTCACTGAACTGATCACGCCATCAAATTCCTCACCGATCTTATCTTGCATAAATTCTGCTTTTTTCAGATCATCTGTTTCTCTTTCAGCATCGACAGCAATTCGTTCGCGTTCAGATGTGTGTTTTGCGATTTCTGGTAATTTTGATTTCCAATGATTTTGCGTTTTTTCATCAATTTTCCCCTCAATTAAATACGTGCGAATTAATCGATGGACAATTAAGTCAGGGAAACGTCTGATCGGCGCAGTAAAGTGCGTGTAAAACTTTGTCGCTAAACCAAAATGTCCCACGCTATTAAAATCATATCTCGCCTGTTTCAGTGAGCGAAGCATTAGTTTTGAAATAACCATTTCCTCTTGTTCACCCTTAACAAGATCAAGCACTTGCTGCAATGCTTGTGGGTGAACCTCATTCGCTGTTCCTTTAATGTTATAGCCAAAC
Source organism: uncultured Amphibacillus sp. (assembly GCA_964581235.1). Lineage (GTDB taxonomy): Bacteria > Bacillota > Bacilli > Bacillales > Amphibacillaceae > Amphibacillus. The sequence goes on along the minus strand of CAZONN010000009.1, from coordinate 12,631 downwards.
TGCCCGACAAATTGATAGAAATTTTGGAGCTTTTCTTCGTCTGGATCTTCATGAATCCGATAAATAAACGGCATCTCCATCCAGTGGAAATTCTCAGCAACAGTCTCATTCGCAATCAACATAAACTCTTCAATTAAGCGTTCAGCAACTGATCGTTCACGAATGACAACATCTGTTGGATGGCCAGTTTCATCGACTAGCACTTGTGCTTCTTTAAAGTTAAAGTCAATTGCCCCACGACCAAACCGTTTTTGACGCAAAATTTCTGCTAAGTCTTCCATTGCTTCAAATAAGGGGACAAATTCTTCATATTGATCCCTGACATCTTGGTCTTGATCAACGAGAATTTGATTGACTTCTTTATAAGTCATTCGCGCTGAACTATTAATGACACTTTGGAATATATCATGATTTATAACTTCGCCTTTTGGATCGATTTCCATTTCACAACCTAATGTTAATCTGTCTACACCAGGGTTTAATGAGCAAATCCCGTTTGATAATCGATGTGGTAACATTGGAATGACACGATCGACTAAGTAGACGCTCGTTCCACGTTCATATGCTTCTGTATCCATTGGTGAATCTTTTTCAACATAATACGATACATCTGAAATATAAACACCGAGCTTATAATTTCCGTTAGCTAATTTTTTAACTGAAATTGCATCATCTAAGTCCTTCGCATCTGCACCATCAATTGTGACAACGAGCTCGTCCCTTAAATCACGCCGTCCTTCAAGCTCACTTGGATCAATTGTTTCGGGAGTCTGTTCAGCTTGTTCCATCACTTCATTAGGAAACTCAATCGAAATATCATATTTATGAATGATCGACAAAATGTCCATACCTGGATCATTTTTATGACCGAGAATCTCAACGATTTCTCCTTCAGCTGACATCGTACCTTCAGGGAATTTAGTAATGTTTACAATCACCTTATGGCCGGTAACCGCACCATGTGATTCACTTTTTCTGATAAAGATATCATTTGGAATGCGTTTATCATCAGCAATGACAAAACCAAAGCTCCCCTTATCCTCAAAAGTTCCAACAATTCGAGTTGAGTGACGTTCAATAATTTGCTCAACAACACCCTCAAAACGTTTATCACCAACTTGGTCGGAAATAATTCGAACAAAAACAAGATCTCGATTCATTGCCCCTTTTAAATCAGTTGGATTGATGTAAACATCCTTCTTACTTTCATCAATTGGAATCAGAAATGCAAAACCTTTCTTATGCATCTGGATCGTTCCTTTAACTAACCCCATCCGCTCTGGTAGCGAATAGCGATTCTTTCTCGTTAAAATCAATTCTCCATCTTGTTCTAAACCATTTAACGTTTTGATAACTGAAGCAAAAAGTTGCCCATCATTAGCGTCTAAATCTAATGAAGCCATCACTTCTTCAACCTTTAATGGTCGATCTGATTTATCCGTAAAAAATGTCATTAGTTTTTCTCTTAATTCTTCCATTATCTCACCTTCTTTCTATTTAATATGTGCTTTTTAAAATTTTTTAATCCCAGTTTAATGACTCTAAAAATTGATAAACATCTTCATGAACCTGATCTCTTTTACTACCGAGTGTGATTGCATGACTAGCATCTTGATACCACTTCAGATCTTTTGGATCTGATTCAACGTGATCATAAATATAGTTAGCACTTTTCGGATTGATGATCTGGTCATCTTCCGCTTGAACAACTAAAGTTGGCGTATAAATTAAATCTAACGATTGACGAACCTCGTTGATCAATTCAGTGATTTGACTAAATAATGGTGCTGACTTTTCAACAAGTGCTTCAACTTCTTGCTTAACAGCGTCACCCGTTTTCCCTTCACGTTGTTTATATTGTCTCGCATAGTATCTAAAGCCATCATCAAGTCGGTGCTCTTCATCCAAAATCATCGGTGTACACATTGGTACCATGCCAATAACTGGTTCAGTAAAACTAAGCTTTAATCCCAACAGGCCACCTAAAGATAAGCCAGCAACAGCAACCTTCTGATACCCTTGATCTTTTAGTTTCTGATAAGCTTCTTGAACATCTGCCCACCATGCTTCTGCGCCACCTTCAAGTAATTGTTCTGGGTTGCCACCGTGGCCACGATAAATCGGTGCATAAGTTGTGTAACCTTTCGTTTGCAAGAAGCGCCCTAACATTCTTACATCAGCGCTATGGCCAGTAAACCCATGTAGTAATAATACCGCACGATCTCCTTCTTCAAACATAAAAGGTTTTGGTTGTTGCATTTTCATCTCTATTTTCCCCTCCACAAGTTTTCTCTCTACTATGTCATTACTTTATCTTAACAAACTTACCCACCATCTGCATTAATAGTGCCTTATCAATTTGATTGAGACAACGAAAAAAACCCCTCATTATAATTAATTGAGAGGTTTGGCTCGATTCATTATTATAGTACATAAGCTAACAAGAAAGTTAGTAGAAAGAAAATAACAGAAGCAATCACAGTTGCTCGGTTTAAAAACGCATCAATTCCGCGTGCTTTTTTCTTTCCAAAAAGTTGTTCTGCACCACCTGAAATTGCTCCAGATAGTCCTTCACTCTTACCTGATTGTAGTACGACAAGCACGATAAGTGCGATTGAAGTTAAAATTAATAATGTTACGGCAGCACCTTGCATGGGTGTGCACACCTCCTAGACAATCTTGACAAATAATATTTTAATAACTTGGTTCAGTAAAATACACTACTACTAATTTAGCACAAACTAAGCTATATCTGCAAGCTTTTTCAGATTTTATTCTCAAGCTTCTTTCTGGTCTCTCGGTTCGGCAATTTTTAATGGATGGGTTGAATGGTTTCGTGTGTGTTATTTGGTTTAATATTTTGTGAATTCTTCTACTAATAAGATTATTCCACTTTGATTTAGGGTATGGTACAATCAGTATAAAGCTAGATATAATTGAGGAGGTTTTTTTGATGGCAGTAGAAAAAACAGTACGCATTACTTCAGAAACAGGTGTACATGCACGTCCTGCAACAGCTTTGGTGAATAAGGCAGGACATTATTCGTCTGATGTTAAGTTGGTCTACAAAGATAAGTCGGTCAACTTAAAATCGATTATGGGTGTCATGTCACTCGGTATTCCACAAGACGCAGAGTTGACAATTATTGCTGAAGGCTCGGATGAAGTGGAAGCACTTGACGCTATTATCGAGGTTTTCAAACAAGAAGGATTAGGTGAGTAGGTTATTATGAAAAACTTACAAGGGATTGCAGCATCAAATGGCATTGCGATTGCTAAAGCATACACGCTCGAAGTACCTGACCTTTCCTTTGATACGATTAAAATTGAGGATACAGAGACAGAAATTAATAGACTATATGATGCGCTTGATATTTCTAAGCAAGAGCTTGAAAAAATTAAAGAACATGCGCGTGTGTCTGTTGGTGATGAGCATGCAGAGATTTTCTCAGCACATTTACTTGTGTTGAGTGATCCAGAGTTAATTTCACCGATGGAAGAGAAAATAAAAAATGAACAAGTCAATGCGGAAGTTGCGCTTGATGAGGTAGCTCAAATGTTCATTAAGATGTTTGAGGATATGGATAACGAATACATGCGTGAGCGTGCGGCTGACATTAAAGACGTGACCGAGCGTGTCATGGCGCACTTACTTGGAGTGTCTTTTCCAAATCCTGCGTTGATTGATGAGGAAGTTATTGTGATTGCGGAGGATTTAACGCCTTCAGATACAGCACAATTAAATAAGCAGTTTGTCAAAGGGTTCACCACAAATATCGGTGGGCGTACATCACACTCTGCGATCATGGCACGTTCATTAGAAATTCCAGCAGTCGTTGGGACGAGAACAGTTACCAATGACATTAAAGATGGTGATTTAATTATCGTTGATGGGATTGAAGGGAAAGTTTTTATCAATCCTGAAGACGATTTATTAGCTGAATATCAGGACAAGCAAGCTGATTTTGCTAAACAAAAGGAGTTATGGGCGAAGTTGAAAGATGAGCCGACAGTTTCTAAAGATGGTGTGGCTGTTGAGTTAGCCGCCAATATTGGTACGCCGGCTGATGTTGAAGGTGTGCTAGATAATGGTGGTGAAGCGGTTGGGCTTTATCGTACCGAGTTTCTCTATATGGGAAGCAATGATTTCCCAACTGAGGATGAGCAGTTTAATGCTTATAAGTCAGTACTCGAGCAGATGGGCGACAAAGCTGTTGTCGTTCGGACGTTAGATATTGGTGGCGATAAAGAACTGAGTTATCTCGACTTACCCGAAGAAATGAATCCATTTTTAGGTGTTCGAGCCATTCGTCTTTGTTTAGAACGAAAAGATATTTTCCGTACTCAGTTACGTGCATTGTTACGTGCTAGTACGTATGGTAATTTAAAAATTATGTTCCCAATGATCGCAACATTAGAAGAATTTCGCGAAGCAAAAGCATTGTTATTAGAAGAGAAAGATAATTTAGTGGGCGAAGGTGTGGAAGTTGCTGATGGGATTGAGGTCGGCATCATGGTTGAGATTCCTTCAACTGCAGTTGCTGCCCGACAATTCGCTAAAGAAGTTGATTTCTTCAGTATTGGTACGAATGATTTAATCCAATACACAATGGCTGCCGACCGAATGAATGAAAATGTTTCTTATCTCTATCAACCGTATCACCCAGCGATTTTGGCGCTCGTCAATAATGTGATCGAGGCTGCCCATGCTGAGGGCAAATGGACAGGTATGTGTGGCGAAATGGCTGGTGATCCAATCGCGATTCCAATCTTACTTGGGCTCGGTTTAGATGAATTCAGTATGAGTGCCACATCTATTTTACCAGCAAGAACACAAATTAAAGATTTATCTAAAGAAGAAATGGCTTCATATAAAGATCAGTTGTTAAGTATGTCAACAGCTGACGAAGTTGAAGCATTTATTCGTGAAAAGACGAATCAATAATGATTAAAGTGAAACTCCCTTATGCTTATTCTGAGCACAAGGGGGTTTTTGGATATGTGGAAAGACTATTTGACACGATCAAGCGACAGCTTAACATTTACGTTACCCTTTAGATACTTTTTTATCACATTTAACACCTAATCTTACCCCCTTAGATCATGATTACCAGCACTCAGAGTACGTTTAATCCTATTCATCGACCTTAACCCAATTCACCGATTAGCTCGCGATCCGTCTCATTCCTACCTCCACGAACTAACCCCCCGACTCTTCCTACAAAAACTCTCCCAACAAGCATAAAAAAACCTCTAACAAGCGGCTCACGCCCACTCATTAGAGGTTTTATATTTTCGACTAAAATTAGTCTAAGTTATAGAATGCTGTTTTTCCAGCATATTTAGCTGTGTCAACTAACTCGTCTTCGATACGTAGTAATTGGTTGTATTTAGCAACACGGTCAGTACGTGAAGGAGCACCTGTTTTGATTTGGCCAGCGTTTGTCGCAACAGCGATGTCTGCAATTGTTGCATCTTCAGTTTCACCTGAACGGTGTGAGATAACTGCAGTGTATCCTGCTTTCTTAGCCATTTCAATTGCTTCGAAAGTTTCAGTAAGTGTACCGATTTGGTTCACTTTGATTAGGATTGAGTTACCAATTCCTTTTTCGATACCTTCAGCAAGTTTTTCAGTGTTTGTAACGAACAAGTCGTCACCAACTAATTGAACTTTTTCGCCTAGACGGTCAGTAAGTAGCTTCCAACCATCCCAGTCGTTTTCATCTAAACCATCTTCGATTGAAACGATTGGATATTTATCAACCATTTCAGCATACCAGTCAACCATTTCTTCAACTGTACGGACAACACCTTCACCTTTAAGGTTGTATTTACCGTCTTCGTACATTTCAGAAGCAGCAACGTCCATTGCTAATTGAACTTCTTCACCTGGTTTGTATCCAGCTTTTTCAATTGCTTCGATGATTGTTGATAAAGCTTCTTCGTTTGACTTCAAGCTTGGTGCGAATCCACCTTCATCACCTACAGAAGTATTGTAGCCTTTAGCAGCTAAGACGCTTCTTAAGTTATGGAAAATTTCTGCGCCCATACGTAAAGCTTCTTTAAAGTTTGGAGCACCAACTGGCATTACCATAAATTCTTGAATATCAACGTTGTTATCTGCGTGCTCTCCACCATTAAGAATGTTCATCATTGGTGTTGGAAGCAATGTCGCGTTAAATCCACCTAAATAAGTGTAAAGTGGTAAACCTAAGTGATCTGCAGCAGCAATTGCAGCAGCCATAGACACACCAAGGATTGCGTTAGCACCTAATTTACCTTTGTTTGGTGTACCATCTAAACTATTTAATAGTTGGTCAATTACAACTTGACGCGTAACGTCAAAACCTAATAGTTCTGGAGCAATAATATCGTTTACGTTAGCAACTGCTTTAAGAACACCTTTACCTAGGTAACGCTCTTTGTCACCATCACGTAATTCAACTGCTTCGTGCTCACCTGTTGACGCACCACTTGGTACTAGAGCGCGACCAAATGCACCTGATTCTGTGTAAATTTCTACTTCTACTGTTGGGTTACCACGAGAGTCCATGACTTCACGTGCAAATACATCTGTAATATAAGGCATTTAATTTATTCTCCTTTTAATTTATATTTATTTTATTAATGATTGACCAGTCATCTCTACTGGCTGATCAACATCTAATAAGTCTAATAACGTTGGTGCTAAATCACCAAGAATTCCACCATCACGAAGCTCAATTCCCGCTTGCGTAACAATAACTGGCACTGGATTCGTCGTGTGTGCAGTCATTGCCGTACCATCTAATGAAACAACTTCATCAGCATTACCATGGTCAGCAGTTATAATTGCACGGCCACCTTTTTCAAGGATCTTATCAACAACTTTTCCTAAGCACTCATCAACAGCTTCAATCGCTTTGATCGTCGGCTCAAGCATACCAGAGTGACCAACCATATCTGGATTAGCAAAGTTTAAGATTATCGCGTTTTGGTTACCCTCATCGAGTTCCTTAAGCAAGGCATCCGTCACTTCATAAGCACTCATTTCTGGCTTTAAATCATACGTCGCAACATCAGGTGAATTAATTAAAATACGCTTCTCACCCTTGAATTCTGCTTCTTGCCCACCACTCATAAAGAATGTCACGTGTGGATACTTTTCAGTCTCTGCAATACGCAACTGATTTAAACCATGATTCGCTAAAACTTCTCCAACTGTATTGTTTAATTCAGCTGGTGGAAAAGCGATCTCACTATTTACGGTATCACTATACTTCATCATCGACACGAATAAAATATCTTTTGGTGCATTTGCACCACGATCAAACTCTTCAAAATCATTATTAGCAAAAGCCTGTGAAATTTGAATCGCCCGATCTGGACGGAAGTTATGGAAAATGATTGCATCTTCTGATTCGATTTTCGCAACAGGCTGGTCATTTTCATCAACCATCACTGTCGGAATAACAAACTCATCATAGACGTCAACCGCATAAGCTTCATCAATAACTGCTAATGGATCTTTCGCTGTCGGCCCTTCATTATAAGCCATCGCATCGTAGGATTTTTGAACTCGATCCCAACGCTTGTCGCGATCCATTGAGTAATAACGACCAGAAATTGTCGCAAACTGACCTACACCCAATTCATCCATCTTAGCTTGAGCAGCTACGATATATTGTTTCGCTGATTTTTGACCAACGTCACGCCCATCTAAGAAACCATGCACATAAACTCTGTCTAATCCCTTAGCTTTAGCTAACTCTAATACCGCAAAAAGATGATTGATATGACTGTGAACACCACCATCAGATAACAATCCGAAAATGTGGAGTGCTTTGTTGTTTGCTAACGCATGATCAACAGCCTTTACTAATGATTCATTTTTGAAAAACTCACCTTCTCGAATTGCCAAGTTTAATCTTGTTAAACTCTGATAAACGATTCGACCAGCACCAATATTCATGTGACCAACTTCTGAGTTACCCATTTGTCCTTCAGGTAAACCAACTTCTTCACCCGAAGCAATCAGTTGATTGTGTGGGAACTGATTCCAGTAGCGATCAAAGTTAGGTGTCTTTGCTTGCTTAACTGCGTTACCTTTTTCTTCATCACGGATCGCAAAGCCGTCAAGGATAATTAATGCTGCTAATTTGTCCTTACTCATTTCGCACCAGCCTCTACTAATTGTAGGAATGAATAGGCTTCAATGCTTGCGCCTCCTACTAATGCGCCATCAATATCTGACTGAGCTAATAATTCATCAATATTATCTGGCTTCACACTACCACCATACTGAATACGAACTGCATCTGCTACGTCTTGTGAAATAACGTCTGCAAGTGTTTCACGAATATGTGTACACACTTCGTTTGCTTGTTCTGATGTTGCTGTTTTACCCGTACCGATTGCCCAGATTGGCTCATAAGCAATCACTGACTCTTTAACTTGTTGATCAGTTAAACCTGCGATTGCCTTTTTAACTTGATCAGCAACTAAGTTCATTGTCTGGTTTGCTTCACGTTGTTCTAATGTTTCACCACAACAAATAATTGGTGTGATACCATATGCAAAAGCAGCATGTGCTTTTTTGTTAACAGTTTCATCTGTTTCGGCAAAATATTCACGTCGTTCAGAGTGACCAAGCACGACATATTCAACGCCAAGATCTTTTAACATCGCTGGGCTAACTTCACCAGTGAAAGCGCCACTTTCTTCAAAGTGCATATTTTGGGCAGCAATTTTTAAATCTGTCCCTTTAGTCTCTTCAACGAGCGCTTGTAAGTATGGAAAAGGCGCACATACAATTGAGTCGACTTTATCTTGCGCTGGTACTTTAGCCTTTGCATCGGTTACGAAGCTTTTCGCCTCAGCTAATACTTTATTCATCTTCCAGTTTCCTGCAATAATTGGTTTACGCATAATCTGCTCCCTTTCACTTCTTGTCTTGTATTGCTGACTAATTATTTGTTACTAATAGCAGCTAATCCAGGTAATTCTTTACCTTCTAAGTATTCTAATGATGCTCCGCCACCAGTTGAAATGTGTGAGAATTTCTCAGCAAAACCTAATTGCATTGCAGCAGCTGCTGAATCTCCACCACCAATGATCGTTGTTGCATCAGAAAGGTTCGCAATCGCTTCACAAACGCCAATTGTTCCTTTAGCGAAGTTCTCCATTTCGAATACACCCATTGGGCCATTCCATACTACTGTTTTAGCACCTTTTAATTCTTCTTCATAAAGCTTAATTGTTTCAGGTCCGATATCTAAGCCCATATAACCTTCAGGATGCTCGTCAACAGAAACCACTTTAACATCGCCTTCGTTTGCAAACTCTGTGTTTACAACAGAATCAATTGGTAAAATAATTTTACCATCAGCGCGTGCTAATAAATCTTTTGCTAAATCAACTTTATCTGCTTCTAATAAAGATGAACCAATTTCTTTACCTTGAGCTTTGAAGAATGTAAATGCCATTCCACCACCGATAATAACTTTATCAGCTTTCTCAAGTAAGTTTTCGATTACACCAATCTTGTCACTAACTTTTGCTCCACCTAAAATAGCGACGAAAGGACGGACTGGTTGATCAACAGAATCTCCGATGAACTTAATTTCTTTTTCCATTAAGAAACCTGCTGCTGATTCGATATTAGATGCAATACCAACGTTTGAAGCGTGAGCACGGTGAGCTGTACCAAAAGCATCATTTACAAAAAGGTCACCTAGACTAGCCCAATACTTGCCTAATTCAGGATCATTTTTACTTTCTTTGCTACCATCGATATCTTCAAAACGCGTATTTTCAAACATTAAAACTTGGCCATTTTCTAGAGCATCAATTGCATTCTCTAGTTTTTCGCCACGAGTTTCTGGTACAAATTGAACATCTTTAGCTAATAATTCTGCTAGACGATCTGCAACTGGTTGAAGTGACTTACCAGCTTTATCTTCTTCAACCTTCACACGACCTAAATGAGAGAACAGAATAACTTTAGCATCTTCTTCAATTAAGTGCTTAATTGTTGGAAGTGCCTGAACAATACGGTCATCGTTTGTAATCTTTCCATCTTTCATCGGCACGTTAAAGTCCGCACGAACAAGAACTTTTTTACCGGCTACATCTAAATCAGTAACAATTTTTTTAGCCATTTAAAGATCCTCCAATAAAGTAGATTTAATTAAATAAGCGAGAAGCGCGAGCGCTTCCCGCTTTAAAAGCATTGTTAGTCTTGTGATAAAATTAATTAACCAAGTTTAACCAAGAAGTCAAGTAAGCTAACCATGTTGCTTGTATAACCGTACTCGTTATCATACCAAGCGTTTGTCTTAACTAATTGCTCACCGTCAGTTTCGATTACTTTAGTGATTGTTGCATCAAAGATTGAACCGTAAGTACTTCCGATTACGTCACTTGATACAATCTCATCTTCAGTATAAGCAAATGCACTGTTTGAAGCTTCTTTCATCGCTGCGTTTACTTCTTCTGCAGTTACTTCTTTATCTAATACAGTATAGAATTCAACAAGTGAACCTGTAATTGTTGGGATACGAACTGCCGTACCGTCAACTTTACCATTGATTTCAGGGATAACACGTCCAACAGCTTTTGCAGCACCAGTTGAAGCTGGAATTGCGTTAGCAGCACCCGCACGGTTTTTACGTCCGCCTGGAGCATCTTGCATAGCTTGTGTTGCTGTATAAGCGTGGATTGTTGACATTAGGCCACGTTTAATACCGAATTTGTCATTCAATACTTTAGCAACTGGAGCTAAACAGTTTGTTGTACATGAAGCAGCTGAAACGATGATATCATCTTTGTTAATAACGTCTTCGTTAACGCCGAATACAACCATTTTAGTTTCTTTATCGCCAGCTGGAGCTGAGATTAGAACTTTTTTAGCACCTGCATCGATGTGTGCTTGTGATTTTTCTTTGCTTGTGTAGAAACCAGTACATTCTAGAACGATATCAATACCTAAATCGCCCCATGGTAATTTGCTTGCATCTGCTTCTGCAAATGCTTTAACTTCTTTACCATCAATGATTAAAGAATCTCCTTCAGCTTTTACATCATATGAAACAGGTCCTTGAGCAGTATCATACTTTAGAAGATATGCTAGGTCTTCGTTGCTAGTTAAGTCGTTAACTGCAACTACTTCCATGTTAGTTTCTCCTAATTCTTTGATTCGGCGATAAGCCAAACGTCCAATACGACCAAAACCATTAATAGCTACTTTAACTGTCATTCTTGTTTCCTCCTTGTATTTGAAAAAAATTTATTTAAAGGGACGAGCCCTTTATTAACATTTTTGCGGCGCCCTCATCTGTGATGAGAACATTACTTCTTCCTTGCTTGAAAAAAGATTCAATTGCTTCTGCTTTCGATTTCCCACCAGCAACAGCAATGACTGTCTTTACATTCGACAGATCCTCTAATTGCAGGCCAACTGTTCTTACTTTAGAAACAATTTGACCTTGCCGATCAAAATAATAACCAAAAGCCTCACTAACTGCTTTTCCCTGTCTTAGCTTATCTAAAACATGTTCAGGGGTTTTCCTTCTTTCGGCCATTGTGCCAGCATCACCTATCCCATGCATGACAATATTAGCTTGCTTAATCATTTGTAAAACTTCTTTGATACCAGGTTCTTGAATGATCGATTGATATGTTTCTTCACTTAATGGATCGGGCACATATAACAAGCGATACTCACCATTCATTTTCTTCGCCATCTCTGCACAAATTGTGTTTGCTTGATTCTCAACAGTTTCACCTAAACCACCACGTGCAGGAACGAAGAAACAGTTTGTCCCATCAGTCGATGGTTGCATCATTTCAGCTACAGCTGCCATTGATGAACCACCTGTTACTGCTATTGTATCATTAGGCTTAAGTTTAGTTTTCAGAAAATCAAAAGCACGTCGACCTAAATCAAATTTAACCCATTCTTCTTGATCACTATCACCTGGTGCAATAATGACATGATCGAGATTTAATATTTGCTTTACCTTCTCTTCTAATACATCGAAACGATACATTCTTTCAAGATAGGGTCTCAATGCTGTCATAATCTCGTTGCCATGGTTTGTTAGCATAACGCCTTTTGGGCTCACACTAAGCAGACCTTGTTGAGTTAAAAAATCTAATTCGTTTCGCACAATCCGCTCTTTCATATTAATATGATCGGCCAAACTGCGCCTACCTATCGGTTGAAGTAAATGGATCGTATGTAGGATTCGATACCTTTTTTGCATAGTCTCTAACAAGTCGGGACATACTATCATTTGTAAATCAATCAATGAATGCATATAGTAACTCCCTCCCCTGTTTAACCTTTCGGGATGTTTTTTGACCCGGGACGGTTTTTTTTGACCCGCTCATAACAAAAAAATATCTCAACAACCAAAGTATAGCAGACCGCCTAAAATTACACAAGATATTTGATGTAAAATTTTCTTTACAAATGAATTTTCTTGTTAGATTACTGTTCATTATTGAGATAAGAACTGTCGATCGTTTCTTTCTTAAACTTATGTATATTAACTTTCAAGTCAAATAAGTATGCGAAATAAATAACTAAGCCGATAGTAATTAAATATTGCAAAACAGCAGAAAATTTGAAGATTATTTTTAATTGGCC
>CAZONN010000008.1:3698-21501 GCA_964581235.1 uncultured Amphibacillus sp. | reverse complement strand
TGATCTGATAACTATTTTTTTGGCGATAAGGTAAAACCGTATAAATTTGTTCAAGCCTTCTTTTTTGTTCAGCCGTTAAAAAATAAAAAACGTTGGCTTTATGCAAGTATTGATAGTAGCTTGAAAAGTGATAACTAAATAATGCTTGAAAATTAACAATGAAGCTTTGATCATCGTTTATCGTGATTGGAAACTTTATTTCAGGCAAGTGATGATTTATTTCAAGCGTCGTTATGACTGAATGATCCTCTTTGATGATCTGAAATGATCGCGATGTAAGCAGATCAAGAAATTCCTTGATTAAAAATGGCGGAAGACTAACCGAACGTTTATCAACAGTTGGAAAATCAGTTGCATAAAGTCCCTCTTGGACAATTGCTTGATTAATCAATTCCAATAGTTCTGAATCATCGGGGTTAAAGTAGTGTTCTTTTGGTTTATATGAAAATGTTTCTGTTATTTTGTGAATCTCATTAAATTGAATAGCTTTCATAAATGCAGGTAGATCTTTTACAATAAATTGATTGCTTTCTCCAACCTTTAATTGCAATTCATAATAAATTTCTTTTTGAATCCGATGACGTTTTTCAGTCAGCTGATAGTGAATGAGTAATTCCGTATCCTCAGTTGTTGATCGTAGTTGTTCGGTTTCAAATAAATCGATCATTCTCAGTGGAAACGGATCGGTCAATTCAACTTGTTTGTGTTCAGGTATAAATGTCGTTGTTGAATTGTGATTCGAGATCGCTAATAAAACCGCAGCAATATGCTTGCATGTGTAGTGGGTTTGATAAGCCGAACAGTCACACTTAGCCTCTAAATCATCATCTTCAAAGAAGAAGATACTTACTTGATAGTGGCTACCACCTTTTACAATTGCTCGCCATGAATTAATCACTTGGTTATATGTTAATTTAGTGACACGTCCTTTTTTATATAAATCGACACCTCGTCGATAAAAACGTTGGCCGGTTATTTTTAGAATATCTTTAGTGTCTAAATAAAATTGTGCCATAATCTACTCCTTGGATGAATTCTATCTCTTTATTATAACAAATATATCCTTAAAAAGCTTGGTGAAAAAGAACTAGTTAGAAATTGACAACACCTGGGGAAGTATGCTATTTTCAATAACGACAAATAAAAGGGTTAGAAGGTTATATAATGAACTTAAATGAAGAAATCAAGAAACGAAAAACATTTGCGATCATTTCGCACCCAGATGCAGGTAAAACGACTATGACAGAAAAATTATTGCTCTTCGGACAACAAATTCGTTCAGCTGGAACGGTAAAGGGCAAAAAGTCAGGAAAGTTTGCCACATCGGATTGGATGGAAATCGAAAAACAACGTGGTATTTCAGTCACCTCAAGTGTGATGAATTTTTCTTATCAAGGTTATTCGGTAAATATATTAGATACGCCAGGTCACGAGGACTTTAGTGAGGATACGTATCGTACTTTAACAGCTGTAGACAGTGTTATTATGATTATTGATGCAACGAAAGGAATCGAAGCACAAACGATTAAATTATTTAAAGTCTGCAAGATGCGCGGAATCCCAATATTTACATTTATTAACAAGCTTGATCGTGAAGGTCGTGATCCGTTTGAATTGTTAGAACAAATTGAAGAAGTGTTAGAAATTGAAACCTTTCCAATGAACTGGCCTGCAGGAATGGGAAAACGCTTTTTAGGTATCTTTGATCGTTACCATGAACAATTTGTTCGATTTAAGGGTAAGGAAAGAGAAGAGTTAATCCCATATGCTGATTTAGATCAAGACCGCTATCAAGATTTAACTGAACATGCAACCTATCAAGAAACTGAGGAAGAGCTTGCATTACTAGATGAAGCCGGAGATCCTTTTTCGATGGAACGTGTGCTAAGAGGTGAACAAACACCCGTATTTTTTGGAAGTGCTCTTGCACCATTCGGTGTAGAAACATTTTTTGATACATTCGTTCAGATGGCACCAAATCCGATGCCGAGAAAAACAACGGATGCATTGATTCAACCTGAACATGAAGATTTTTCAGGCTACATCTTTAAAATCCAAGCAAATATGAATCCAGCCCACCGTGATCGAATTGCTTTTCTAAGAGTCTGCTCTGGAAAGTTTGAACGTGGCATGACTGTCAAACTAACGCGTAATGAAAAAACAATTAAACTCAATCAAACTCAGCAGTTTGTTGCCTCAGCAAGGGAAACAGTTGATGTCGCTTATCCAGGTGATATTATTGGTATTTATGACCCTGGTTATTACCGAATTGGTGATACGTTAACTGATGGAAAAGAATTAATTCAATATGATGAATTACCTCAGTTTCCACCAGATCTCTTTAAGCGGGTCACGGCAAAAAACGTGATGAAGTCAAAACAGTTTAGAAAAGGACTGGAACAACTTGTTCAAGAAGGAGCCATCCAGTTATTTACTGGCCACCCATATGAGTCATTAATTATTGGTGCTGTTGGCGAGCTTCAGTACCAAGTATTTGAACATCGAATGAAACATGAGTATAATGTAGAAGTTAGCTTAGAGTCAATCGGGGAGAGGATTCCTCGCTGGCTTGATCAAGAAGCAGTCGATGTAAATCTATTCGACGATCGTAATATGCTCGTAAAAGATCGAGAAGGCCAGTTCTTAGTTTTATTTAAGAATCAATTTGCACTAAACTGGTTCATCGACAAACATACAGACGTTAAACTAATCGACCTATTCGATGTCAACCAATACAATCAGACTTATTAAAACCTAAAAACTTGAGGGATTCCTCAAGTTTTTTCTAAATAAATTTCAGTAAATAGCGAATATTTGTTCGCATTCCGAATTCTTTTGCAGTATAATAAATTTGTCTAACAAGATAATAAAGATAGAATGGAGGCGTGAACGATGGGACAAAAATTTGCATTAACATCGAACTATAAACCAGAAGGTGACCAACCAAAAGCTATCAAAGAACTGGTTAAAGGGATCAATCAGAAAAAAAGAGCACAAACACTACTCGGTGCGACAGGAACAGGGAAAACATTTACTGTATCCAACGTCATAAATGAAATTAACAAGCCGACACTAGTCATTGCACACAACAAAACACTTGCCGGTCAGTTATATAGTGAATTTAAAGAATTTTTCCCTAACAATGCGGTCGAATACTTTGTCAGTTACTATGATTACTACCAACCGGAAGCCTATGTTCCGTCAACCGACACCTTTATTGAAAAAGACGCAAGTATTAACGACGAAATTGATAAATTACGACACTCAGCCACCTCATCGCTATTTGAGCGAGAGGATGTTTTAATTGTTTCGAGTGTATCTTGTATATATGGCTTAGGTTCTCCAGAAGAATATCGCAATAAAGTTCTTTCTCTACGTGTCAATATGGAAAAAGACCGCGATCAATTGTTACGCGATCTTGTTGACATTCAATATGCCCGCAATGACATTGACTTTCAGCGTGGCACATTTAGAGTCCGTGGTGATTCAGTCGAAATCATTCCAGCATCAAGAGAAGAGCAATGTGTCCGGATTGAATTTTTTGGTGATGAAATTGATCGGATTCGTGAAGTTGATGCTTTGACAGGTGAAATTGTTGCTGACAGAGAGCACATTGCGATCTTCCCAGCATCTCACTTCGTTACAGGTGAAGACAAATTAAAAGTTGCGATGAAAAATATTGAAGCAGAACTAGAAGAACAACTTAAATATTTTCGTGATCATGATAAATTGTTAGAAGCGCAACGCCTAGAACAGCGTACGCGCTATGATTTAGAAATGATGGATGAGATGGGTTTTTGTTCGGGGATTGAAAATTACTCTCGACATGTCACACTGCGTGAACCTGGCTCAACACCATACACATTATTAGATTTCTTTCCCGATGACTTTTTAATTGTCGTTGATGAGTCACATGTGACATTACCACAAATACGGGGTATGTATAATGGTGACCAGGCGAGAAAACAAGTCTTGGTTAATCATGGTTTTCGTTTGCCTTCTGCATTGGACAACAGACCTTTAAAGTTCGATGAATTTGAACAGAAGGCGAATCAACTAATCTATATTTCAGCAACGCCAGGACCTTATGAATTAGAACATACACCAGAGATGATTGAACAAATCATTCGACCGACAGGATTGTTAGATCCGAAAGTAGATGTTCGGCCAATTGATGGTCAAATTGACGATCTCATTAAAGAAATTAATGAACGCTCTGCTAAAAATGAGCGAACACTTGTGACAACACTAACGAAGAAAATGTCTGAAGATTTAACCGATTATCTCAAAGAAATAGGTATGAAAGTTGCTTATTTACACTCGGAAATCAAAACATTAGAACGGATTGAAATCCTGCGTGACTTGAGGGTTGGGAAATATGATGTCTTAATCGGAATTAACTTACTTCGAGAAGGGCTTGATTTACCGGAGGTGTCATTAGTCGTGATTCTTGATGCCGATAAGGAAGGGTTTTTACGTTCGGAGCGTGCGCTCATTCAAACAATGGGTCGAGCAGCAAGAAATGAGTTTGGTCAGGTGATTATGTATGCAGACCGAATAACTGACTCGATGAAAAAAGCGATCGATGAGACTAAACGTCGACGTGAAATCCAAGAGGCATATAATGTAAAGCATAATATTACACCGAAAACAATTATTAAAGAAGTTCGTGATGTGATTCGGGCAACTAAGGTTGCAGAAGAAGCTTTAGATTATCCGAAAGAGCAACTCAATCTATCTAAACTGACTCAATCAGAACTGAAAAAAGTGATCGAAAAAATGGAAAAAGAAATGAAACAGGCAGCCCGAGATTTAAACTTTGAAAAGGCAGCCGAATTAAGAGACCTTGTTTTTGAATTGAAAGCGGAAGGGTGAAAGTAATGACAAAGAAACAGATCACGATTAAGGGAGCAAGAACACATAATTTAAAAAACATCGATGTTGAGATCCCAAAAGATCAACTTGTCGTTTTAACGGGATTATCAGGTTCAGGTAAATCATCACTTGCCTTCGACACGATCTATGCTGAAGGACAAAGACGATATGTTGAATCGCTGTCATCTTACGCTCGTCAGTTTTTAGGACAGATGGACAAGCCTGATGTTGATTCGATCACTGGTTTATCACCTTCGATCTCGATTGATCAAAAAACAACGAGCAACAACCCGCGCTCGACTGTTGCCACGGTGACAGAAATATATGACTATTTACGTCTTTTATTTGCTCGAATTGGTCGACCAACATGTCCGAAACATGGCATTGAGATCACATCCCAGACGATTGAGCAAATGGTTGATCGTATTTTGGAATACCCGGAACGGACAAGGTTACAAGTTTTAGCGCCGGTCGTGTCAGGTCGCAAAGGTGAGCACGTTAAACTGATTGAAGACTTGAAAAAAGAAGGTTATATCAGATTACGAGTTAATGGTGAATTAGTTGAAATAGAAGAAGAAATTAAATTAGAAAAAAATAAAAAGCATAATATCGATGTCGTGATCGATCGAATAGTTATTAAAGAAGGTGTCACTGCTCGTTTGTCTGATTCACTGGAAACAGCATTGAAGCTCGGTGAAGGCCAAGCAATTATTGATCTAATCGATGTTGAAGAGTTAAGATTTAACGAACACCATGCCTGTCCAATTTGTGGTTTTTCAATTAGTGAACTTGAACCACGCTTATTTTCATTTAATGCTCCATATGGGGCCTGTGAAAAATGTGATGGTTTAGGTCATAAGCTTGAAGTCGATATTGATTTGGTCATCCCTGATCGTACTCTAACTTTAAAGGAAGGTGCGATATTAGCTTGGGAACCGACAAGTTCACAATATTATCCACAACTGCTCGCAAGTGTTTGTAAGCATTACGGGATTGATATGGATGTGCCAGTTAAAGACCTTCCGAAAGCAAAACTGAATAAAATTTTAAACGGAAGCGGTAAAGAAAAGATTCATTTTAGCTATAAAAATGATTATGGAATGACGAGAGATACTGATATCCATTTTGAGGGTGTGTTAAATAATATTTCACGTCGTTATCATGAAACATCTTCTGAGTATACTCGGACACAGATGGAAAAATATATGATTGAAAAACCTTGTGTAGCCTGTGATGGGCACCGATTAAATGAACAAGCAAGATCTGTTTTAATCAATGGTAACCATATTGGTGAATTTACGAAACGGTCTGTTAAAGAAGGTCTCTATTTTCTAAAAAAGGCTGAATTAACAGAAAAGGAAATGGAGATTGCTCGGTTAATTTTTAGCGAACTAGAGGATCGATTGGGCTTTCTTGAAAATGTTGGTCTCGATTATTTAACACTAGATCGGATGGCAGGAACATTATCAGGTGGAGAAGCACAACGCATCCGATTAGCGACTCAAATCGGTTCTGCTTTAACGGGTGTCCTTTATGTCCTAGATGAGCCTTCGATTGGTTTGCATCAACGCGATAATAATCGTTTGATTAATACACTCAAACAAATGCGTGATTTAGGTAATACGTTGGTGGTCGTAGAGCATGATGAAGATACGATGCTGGCAGCAGATTATTTGATTGATATTGGTCCAAATGCGGGGGAGCATGGTGGAGAAGTTGTCGCTACAGGTACACCAAAACAAGTGATCAAAGAATCAAAATCATTAACCGGGAAATATTTGTCTGGTGAAAAATTTATTCCACTACCAACTGAACGTCGTCAGCCTGATGGTCGATACATTGAAGTCATTGGTGCGGCTGAAAACAATTTAAAAGAGATTGATGTAAAAATTCCTGTCGGTGTTTTCACCGCAGTCACTGGTGTTTCAGGTTCTGGAAAAAGTAGTTTAGTTAATGAAGTGATGCATAAAAAGTTAGCAACAACACTAAATCGAGCCCGTAAAAGAGCGGGTAAACATAAAGAGATTAAAGGGATCGAACATTTAGAAAAAGTCATTGATATCGACCAATCACCAATCGGTCGAACGCCACGATCAAATCCAGCTACTTATACTGGTGTATTCGATGATGTTCGAGACGTTTTTGCCCAAACAAATGAAGCTAAAGTAAGAGGCTATAAAAAAGGGCGTTTTAGCTTTAACGTTAAAGGTGGACGTTGTGAAGCGTGTCGTGGTGATGGTATAATCAAGATAGAAATGCACTTTTTACCTGACGTTTATGTTCCGTGTGAAGTGTGTCATGGAAAACGTTATAATCGGGAAACGCTTGAAGTAAAATATAAAGGGAAAAACATTTCTGATATTTTGCATATGCGAATCGAAGAAGCATTAGATTTTTTCAAAAACATCCCTAAAATAGCGCGAAAGTTACAAACGATTGATGATGTTGGTTTAGGTTATATTCGATTAGGTCAACCTGCAACAACATTGTCAGGTGGTGAAGCTCAACGTGTGAAATTAGCAAGTGAATTACACAGGCGATCAAATGGAAAAACACTCTATATTTTAGATGAACCGACAACAGGGCTTCACTCAGCAGATATTGAACGTCTGTTAGAAGTTCTTCAAAGATTAGTTGAAAGTGGTAACACAGTTGTCGTGATTGAACACAATTTAGATGTGATTAAGGCTGCTGATTACATTGTTGATTTAGGTCCTGAGGGTGGCGATCTAGGTGGAACAGTTGTTGCAACAGGTACTCCAGAAGAAGTTTCAGAAGTAGAAAAATCATACACTGGCCATTATTTGAAGCCGATTTTAGCACGTGATCGGAAGCGGATGGCTGATCTTATTAAGCAGGCAGAACAGCGATAAAAACTCTGTCTGACATCTATTTTGGTGAAAAGATTGAATCATTCAATTGACATTATATTAAGGAGTGAAGTAAATGCAGAAAAATTTATCTCGTCCAAATGATCATGTGATGCCATCTTTACCTAGAAATGATGTGAATGAGCGATGATTCGTGGATTGCTATCTTTAGTCTTAAATGCTGTCGCTCTGTTACTCGTTGCTGAAGTTTTTCAAGGTTTTCATTTAGAGGGTTTTGCTGTAGCTATCGTTGCTAGTTTGGTTTTGGCGGTTTTGAATGCTGTCGTCAAACCGCTCCTCATGTTTTTTACTTTGCCAATTAATTTGCTTACGTTAGGATTATTTACTTTTGTGATCAATGCTATAACTTTAATGCTAACCCAAGCGTTGATTGGTTCAGATTTTGTTATTGATGGCTTTGGTGTTGCGATCTTAGCCGCAATCGTCTTATCTGTAATTAATTTAATTCTAAACAAGCTTGTGAAAGACCCATTGTTGAAGAAATAGTAGAAAAGTGAAGAGCTATCCAAAAGTTTGCTTTTGTGATAGCTCTTTTTGCGTTAAAATGTAATGAGTCGAACATAGCGATGTTTAGAAACGAGGTGCAGGATGGAAGAAATATTATTACAATTTGATTTTAAGAGTCAAGAGAAAGAGCAAGCTCCCTTACAGTTTACAAAACCAGAGCGAATTTTTACGACAACTAAAGTTGATCAGGTAATCCCATTGCTTGAAGAACTTGAACTTGAACATAAGCGTGGTAAGTACATTGCGGGTTATGTATCATATGAAGCTGCTCAAGCTTTTGAGCCGAATTACCGGACAACAAAGGAAGTGGAGATGCCACTGGTTTGGTTTGCGAGTTTCAATCAACCAGCTGAATTAAACAATGAAAAGTCAGCTACTGCAGATTATACGATTTCAAACTGGGAACCAACGATGACAAAAGAGCTATATAAAGAGCGGATCGCGACAATTAAAGCTGCAATTGATCGTGGTGATACGGGACAGATTAACTTTACCACTCAATTAACGAATCAGTTCAGTGGTGATTCCTATCATTTTTATCAGCAATTACTAGAAAATCAACAAGCATCATATAGTGCTTATCTAGATATTGGGCATTTTCAGATTTTATCGGCTTCTCCAGAACTGTTTTTCAAAGTGAGTCAAGATAAAATAACGACAAGGCCGATGAAAGGTACAATTAAACGTGGCCGAACATTAGTTGAAGATCAAGAAAATAAACACTATTTACTGAATTCAGCTAAGGAACGAGCAGAAAATCTGATGATTGTAGATGTATTAAAGGCGGACTTAAGCAAAATTGCTAAACCTGGGTCTGTCCAGGTACCGGAGCGATTGACTGTTGAAACGTATCCAACCTTACATCAAATGACGTCAACAGTAACTGCTGAATTAAAAGAAAACAGCCGAATTATTGATTGGTTCACAGCCTTATTCCCATGTGGATCCATTACAGGTACACCACGATTAGCGTCGATGAAATTGATTGATGAACTAGAACTATCAGCAAGAGAAGTGTATTGTGGAGCAATTGGCTACATTACGCCAGATCGCGAAGCTGTGTTTAATGTGCCGATTCGGACCGTTGTGATTAATCAAGCAAAAAACCAAGCGACATATGGTGTTGGTGGTGGAATTACAGCAGGATCAGAAGCTGAACAAGAGTATGCAGAGATCGAAACGAAAGCTGCTTTTCTAACTAAAAAAAGACGGTCATTCTCTCTGATTGAATCGTTACTATTATCAGATCATAAATATCCATATTTAACGAATCACTTGAGGCGATTAGCTGATTCTGCTGAATACTTCGCTTATCCATTTGACGAACAATCCATACGTGAACAACTGATAATCTTTGGGGAGAATTTTTCGGCAAAAGATTATAAAGTTCGTTTACTGTTAGATCAACTTGGTGAGGTTCAATTAAGTGCTGAAGAGGTGTTCCCTACCGATGCGTCGGTTAATGCGTATTTAGCTGATATGCCGATTTGTCGGGATAATCCATTTTTATATCACAAAACAACGATTAGAAGTCAGTACGATGAATTAGCGATTGTTGAGCAGGATAATTTTTCAACGTTATTGTGGAATGAGCAGGGTGAGTTGACGGAGTTTACTATTGGCAATTTAGTATTAAAAATAGCTGGTCAGTATGTGACGCCACCCGTTGATTCAGGTTTGTTGCCGGGCGTATTTCGACAAACGTTACTTGATCAAGGAATAGTTAAAGAAGCAATTTTGCGTAAAGAAGACTTGAAAAAGGCTGACGAAATCTGGTTTATTAATGCGGTACGGGGTTGGGTCAAAGTGGAAAAAGTTCTTTAAATAGTTGATTTAAAAAAACTCAAGGTTAATTGTCTTTTTCTAGCGCGTGTTTCGTGCGTAAATGTTTAATAAGTGCTACAATGAAAAGACAAATTAGCTTTCTAGCCGATGAGGATAGATGGAGGGAAATCCGATGTCAAAAGTACAAACGAAGCATTTAATTAAACAATTTAATTTAGAGATAATTGCTGGTAATGGCGGATTAGATCGTGAATTTATCATGAGTGATATTTCTCGACCAGGGATTGAATTAACAGGCTATTTTCGTTATTACCCGAAAGCACGTCTGCAAGTATTAGGTAAAACTGAAATATCTTATTTAAATGAGTTGTCAGAAGAAGATAGAATCGATCGTTCGAAAAGGCTTTGTACGAAAGTGACACCTTGCATTGTCATTACGAGAGGCTTAGAAGCACCGCAAGAATTGATTGATCAGTGTAATAAAGCGAATGTACCATTACTTAGTTCACCGTATAAAACGACGCGTGTTGTCAGTCGGTTAACAAACTTTTTAGAGGCGGAGTTTGCGCCATTTACAGCGATGCATGGTGTTTTGGTTGATATTCATGGTGTAGGTGTCTTGATTACTGGTCAGAGTGGTGTTGGTAAGAGTGAAACAGCTTTAGAATTGGTTAAAAGAGGCCATCGACTTGTCGCAGATGATAGTGTCGAAATTCGTCAAGAGGATTATGACCGACTAATTGGTAGCTCACCAGAATTAATTGAACACTTACTTGAAATACGAGGATTAGGTATTATAAATGTTATGACATTATTTGGTGCAAGTGCTGTCCGCTCACGTAAGGAAATTGACTATGTGATCAATTTAGAGATTTGGAATGAGAAGAAGCAGTACGATCGGATTGGAATTGAAGACGAATTAATTCGCATCATCGATGTTGAAATCCCTAAAACAACCTTACCTGTTCGTCCAGGTCGAAACTTAGCTGTTATTATTGAAGTTGCTGCAATGAACTTCCGTTTGAAACGACTTGGCGTGAATTCTGCTGAAGAGTTTTCAAATCGTTTAACAGAAATGATCGAGAAAGAAAAAGACAATTTAGAAAATGGAATCAGCTACGAATAGCTATAGGGAGGATTTATTTTGACTCTATTAAATAATGCATTAAATCCAGTTTTCTTTGAACTTGGTCCAATTAAAATATATTGGTATGCGATTCTTATCGTAACAGGCGTAATCGTGGGCTTATTATTAGCTAATAAAGAGAGCGTTCGCTTGAACCTACCTGAAGATACATTTGGTGATCTGTTGTTATGGGCACTACCGATCGCGATTCTAGGAGCACGTCTATATTATGTTATGTTTGAATGGCACCGTTATGTCGGGAAACCTTGGTGGAGTATATTTGCTGTTTGGGAAGGTGGCCTTGCCATACATGGCGCGCTAATTGGTTCTATTATTACTGGGATTGTGTTTGCCAATAAAAATAAGATACCATTTTGGAAACTTGTGGATATTGCTGCACCAAGTATCATTATTGGCCAAGCGATTGGTCGTTGGGGTAATTTTATGAATCAAGAAGCTCATGGTGGCCCTGTTTCACAAGCTGCTTATGAAAATTTCATTCGCTTCTTACCTGATTTTATTGAAAATCAAATGGTTATTAATGGTGTGCTTTATCACCCAACTTTTTTATATGAATTTTTATGGAACTTACTTGTTTTCGCTGGGTTGCTATGGTTGAGACGACGGAACCCACTGCGTGGCGAGGTATTTATTAATTACCTCATCTGGTATTCAGTAGGACGATTTTTCATTGAAGGTATGAGAACAGATAGTTTGTATATGTTTGGTGAAGCAATTAGAACCGCACAGTTTATTTCAATTTTAACAATTGTTTTAGGTATTGGCTTAATTATTTACCGTCGAAAATCCGGTCAAGTAAACGTTCGATACAATGGTAAAAAGATTTAATCGAACAACCTGCTGATTTTATTAAAATTAGCAGGTTGTTTCATAAGTTTTATATTATTTGTGTGACATATTGTAATCTGGATACTAATGGTATTGATCTTAATTTGTAGTTTAATTATCTGAGTCCGATCCCGCGGAAAGCGTACACCTAGAGCGTAAATCACGGGTGTCATGATGATAAAAAAGGTCATAGTTTACTCTAATATTAAAAAAACAGATAGAAATTTTAGGGGGAAATTCATTGGAAATTAATACGCTACTATTTGATTTAGATGGAACATTGATTAACACGAACCCATTAATTATAGAATCATTTCAATATACAATAAAAAAACACACAGGAAAAGACTACACTGAAGAACAAATCTTACCTTTTATCGGACCACCACTGATTGAATCAATGCACAAAATTGACCCGAGCCAAGCTGAGGAAATGATGGCTACATACATTGAACATAACATGAACAATCATGAAGGTTATGTTTTTCCATATCCAACAGTCGTGGAAACGATAAAAACTTTACATGAAAAAGGCTATAAATTAGCAATTGTCACAACGAAAATTACTGAAAATGCACGACTAGGTTTAAAAATAACAGGACTTGCACCTTACTTTGACGTGGTCATTGGGCTAACAGAAGTCGTAAATGCTAAACCACACCCTGAGCCCATTTTCAAAGCTCTTGAAGCACTCGGAGAAACAACTACAAATGCGTTGATGATAGGTGATAACTATCATGATATTGAATCCGGACAAAATGCTGGCACAAAAACAGCTGGTGTTGCCTGGTCAATTAAAGGTAGAGAAACTTTAGCAGCATTAAAGCCTGACTATATGCTAGAAGAATTAGCAGATTTACTAAAGATACTAGAGGTGGACTAAATGCGTAAAACTGAACGTTTTTCAGTTGAAGGATCAAATGCGCTCTGGCAAATGTATAAAACTGTGCCTTTTCTAAAGGTTGCGAAGAATTTTATTGTGATTCAACTCGCACGCTATACACCTTGGCTCGCAATGAAAAATTGGCTTTATATAAACTTGTTAAATATGAGGGTGGGCGACAAAACAGCATTTGCCTTGATGGTAATGGTTGACTTAATGTTCCCTGAGCGAATAACTGTTGGTGACGATTCAGTGATCGGCTACAATACAACTTTATTAACACACGAGTATTTAATTGATGAATACCGTTTAGGTGATATAGAAATAGGTAACCAGGTGATGATTGGCGCTAACTGTACGGTTCTACCGGGTGTATCAATTGGTGACCGCGCTACTGTAGCTGCGGGGACTGTCGTGACAAAAGATGTTGAACCCGGCAGCTTTGTAGGTGGTAATCCAATGCGAGTTATCTACACTAAAGAAGAAGTGGCACAGAGAACCAAACAGAAACAAGCGACAACTGACTAGAATATAGTTCGTATATAATCGTCATTTGACAAGTACTTAATTGGAATATTGTGTGAAAGGAGCAAATAGATGAAATTGTCCAATCGAAATCGTGAAGAGACTTTTCAGGTATTAAAAAGTAAAACATACGACTTACTCATTATTGGTGGCGGTTTAACGGGTGCAAGTATCGCACTTGATGCCACAACACGTGGAATGGACACGATCTTATTAGATATGGCTGATTTCGGATCAGGCGGATCGTATCGACAAAGTATGTTGAGTTTTGAACAAGGAGATTACCATTATAAAACATGGAAAGATTTGGGGCAAGAGAAAGAAACGATAGCGACAAACTTTTCTGCCTTGTATCAGAAAACAACTGGGATGTACGTGAAATATCGAGGCGATCTAGATTTGAAAAATTTAACGACAATTAGAAGAAGTTTGCTCTTTCCATTGAGAAAAAGACAAGCAGCTGCTCCGCTTCAAGTTATGGGCAAGAAAGAAATACAGCAATTGGAACCATCGATTAATCAGACTCAATTGGAACGTGGATTTTTGTTTGAGAATGGAATTATCAATCGTTCGTTTATGGCAATTGAGCTAATTAAACAAGCAAATCAATTGGGCACAGACAGCGTTAACTATTTAAAAGTAACGCGATTTATTTATGATCAAGATAAACAAATCATTGGCGTTGAAGCAGAAGATCAAATCAATGGTGATTCAGTCTCAATTTACGCTCGACGAGTAGTCAATGCAACGGGAAAGAATTTTAATCAAATCAGAAAAATTGACATATCTGATCAAAAACAATCACTTCCCCAAACGATAAATAAAAAGACGTTATTATATCTTAATACAACGACACCTCCGATTAAATGTGTCTTAACTTTCAATGATATCAAAAGAAATTCTTATGTCACTTTAATTCCAGGTAAAGGCAATTTGTTAATGACATCAGTCGAGAAATTAGCGCGACCACAGTCTCTGGCAAGTCGACCAACAGCAACAGATATTAATCATTATCTTAATCTGTTAAATCAGGTGATTAAGGATTATGATTTTAACTATGATGATGTGACAGATGCAAACCTGACATATGAAGTTGATTATCAATCAAACAATGACTTAGCGAATGTTTTGATGGTGTCAGATGCAGGGTTGATCACAGTGTTAGGAACAGAAACTGAAGCCTACCGATTATATGCAAGTAAAATCGTGGATTATATTGCAAAAGGACTGAAGAAAGAAGTCAATATTCTTTATTCAAACTCAGAAACAAACGTTATTTCCATTAATAGAAAAAAACAACTTGAGCTTGAGGGATTTAATTCTTTAACAATCGATCAAGCAGATTTAACTGAATTAACAAGACTATATGGCGATCAAACAATTCAGGTACTCAAATATTACGAACGTTCTGAAAAGAAAGCGATCAAACACGAACTCAATCGATTACTTTGTGCAGAGTTACTTTATTCAATAGAACAGACTGCCATTTATACACCGCTTGATTTCTTTATTCGGAGGACCCGAATTAGCTACGACCTTGATCAAGTACGTGTGCAAAAAAGAGGGATACTTAACCTACTCGCTCGTCAATTGGCTTGGACGAAAGAAGAACGCTCATATTTTGAGCGCGAACTTAATATATGGCTAACTGAACAAACTTAAAAACAGATAATGATATCATTAATTTGCTGAATGCTATCATGTAAAAGAGGCGAAAGACAATAGAAAAGAATAACAGAGAAAAAAATAATTTTAATAAAGCGATTATCCCTTTTATCCCGGATGCAAATTTTTATTTCACTAAAGGCGTCGATGCTTTTTACAAACGAAAATTCGATAGTGCCTTAAAATGGATTAAAAAAGCTGAAGAATCAGATCCAAATGAAATCCTATACCCTATTCAGATGTCAGTTGTCTACACAGAAATGGAGAATTTTCATCTGGCTAATCAAATTTTAACAGAACTATTTCAACTCAACCATGAAGACTATCCAGAGCTCTATTATTTAATGGCTAATAATTATGCGCACCTAGGTTTATTAAATGATGCAGAAAAGTACGCCTCACTTTATTTAGAGAAAGAACCGGATGGTGAATTTAGATCTGAAGCTGAACAATTACTGACACTATTAGAACTCGGCTTTTCAGATGATGACGATGAGGACTTTGATTTTGATTTTGAATTAGAAGATGAAATGCTTATTTATCAAGAAACTGCGTTTTATTACTTGCAAAGACGTGACTGGCATGAAGCGGGTAAAGTTTTAAGCGAAATGATCCAACGCTTCCCAGATTATCAAATTGCAAAAAACCA
The DNA here is from genome assembly GCA_964581235.1 of uncultured Amphibacillus sp. Classification (GTDB taxonomy): domain Bacteria; phylum Bacillota; class Bacilli; order Bacillales; family Amphibacillaceae; genus Amphibacillus. Next base: position 5,746 of record CAZONN010000008.1, on the reverse strand, counting down.
GTATCATTATGCATTATTTTTTATCGGTGAACATGAAGAAGCAATCCAGTTAGAGCAGGAATTGTACAAGCAATTTCCTCACTCCACATATAGCATGACAAATTTAATCATTTTTTATCATCAAACAGGTAAGATTGACCTAGCTGAAAAATTGATTAAAAAACTATTGAATATTTACCCAATCCACTGCGAATCATCGCTTAGAATTGCGATCTCATTTGCTTGTGTTGGTTATTTTGAAGAAGCATATCAACGGTTTTATTCACTGCCAAAGGGAATGCTATCTAATCACCTTGATTATTATCGCTATTATGCCCTGTCAGCATCCGCGCTTAATCATCAAGTAGTTGCAGAAAAAATTTGGGCAGAAGGTTGTAAAAGGCATAACGAGTTAGCATCTGAACCTTTGCCATGGATCAGCAACTGATGATTTTGAGCAAATTGTTAGACGTTACTTATTATAAATACGATAATGGGTATACAAGATAAAATCGAATTTAAATAAATTAGAGTTGAAGGGATGCGAAAGTAAATGTCAGAACAACAAATTTATGACCTGGTTATTATTGGGGCTGGACCTGCTGGAATGACGGCAGCTGTCTATGCTTCACGAGCAAATCTTAAGACATTGATGATCGAACGTGGAATACCTGGTGGTCAAATGGCCAACACAGAGGATATTGAAAACTATCCAGGTTACGAAAGTATTCTTGGACCAGATTTATCAAATAAAATGTTCGAACATGCAAAGAAATTCGGTGCTGAATATGCTTATGGCATAATTACAGAAGTGATTAATGAGGAACCATACAAAATTGTTGTCGCCGGTGATAAAAAATACCGTACAAAAGCAATTATTATCGCAACAGGGGCGAAGCATAAGAGTCTAGGTGTACCAGGAGAAGAAGAACTTGCTGGACGTGGTGTTTCTTATTGTGCTGTTTGCGATGGTGCATTTTTCAAAGAAAGAGAACTGTTCGTTATTGGTGGAGGAGACTCTGCTGTTGAAGAAGGGATTTATTTAACGAAATTCGCTAGCAAAGTAACGGTCGTTCACCGCAGAGATGCATTACGTGCCCAAAAAATTATTCAAGATCGAGCGTTTAAAAATGAAAAAATTGATTTTATCTGGGATACAGTCTTAAAGTCAATTAACGATATTGATGGTAAAGTAGGTACGGTTACATTAGAAAATGTCAAAACAGGCGAAATATACGAGAAAGAAACTGCTGGTGTCTTTATCTATATCGGATTAGTTCCGATGACCGAGCCATTTGAGTCGTTAGGAATTACTAACGAAGAAGGTTATATCCCAACGAACGAAAATATGGAAACATCAATCCCAGGTATTTTTGCAGCTGGTGATGTTCGTGAAAAAACATTGCGCCAAATTGTGACTGCAACAGGTGATGGCAGTATCGCAGCTGAAACAGCTCAAGCATATATTGAACAATTAGCGGAAAAATTTGAGACAGTGAAATAAAAGCATTACAAAATGAATACAAATTTAAATAAACCTTTACCTGTTCTTAACGCAGTTGTAACACGACTGAAACACACGTGGGGTATACTATGAGTAAGTAATTAACCCCCCTTTTTTAAATATATTTTAACGCACAGACAACATCGAGTCTGTGCTATTTTTTTGGCTATTTTCTATCTAGATAATGATTGGAATGAATAAATTAATTTATTGTTAAAATAATAATATTCTAATGAGATCGCATGCATAATTGGGGAATTACCCTTCAAACCATTAAAACAGCATATATATTAACTCTGTTATCCCATTATACCCCTTGGTAATTAAGGGTTTATAAGATTTTAATGATAGACGAATTAATCGTTCTGTGTTAGGGTTAAAATAAGGATTTGAATGATTTAAGGATTTATAATTGATCTTGAAGGGAGGCAAAAACGTGAGTAAAGAAATAACAAGCCAGGATGTACTTATAGCCGTTAAAGAATTATCAAGCAATGTTTCCAAGATAGAAACCCAAGTTTCTGAATTATCAAGCAAAGTTTCCAAAGTAGAAAACCAAGTTTCT
>CAZONN010000008.1:0-3598 GCA_964581235.1 uncultured Amphibacillus sp. | reverse complement strand
TGATTGAGCAGAAGTTCTTAATTGTTAATGACGGTGTGGTGAGAGCACAGGCTGAAATTCGAGTGTTACAACGAGGCGTTAATTAATTTTTAATATAATTGTTAGAGAGGAGAATTTGTAAATGAGCAAAGAAGTGACGATGTCAGATATTTTAAGAGCGATTACAGAGGTAGCAGATGAATTAAAAGAAACAAAAGTAGAATTAAAAGATGATATCAGAGAAACGCATCAAAAAATTGATGCAACCGAGAAAAAACTCAGTAATAAAATTGATACAGTCGAGAAAAAACTTAGTGATAAAATTGATGCAACTGAGAAGAAATTAAAAGAAGATATTGCAGAATTAAAACAGAAAAATGACCTTATTGATCAGAAGTTTATGCTTATGAATGATGACCTCAGGACAGCACAGGCTGAAATTAAAGTGTTACAACGCGGCATTAATTAATTTTCAACATAAAATTATGAGAGAGGAGATATTTAAAATGAGCAAAGAAGTAACGAATCATGAAATATTAAGAGCTGTCACAGAATTAATCAACGGTCAAGGAAATTTAGAGCGACGTCAAGTAAACTTAGCAAAAAGCCAAAGTAATTTAGCGAAAAAAATCGATCAAATAGAAACTGACATTGCTACAGTCGATAAAAAAGTTGATTTGATCAATAGAAAGTTCACAATTATTACTGAGAATCAACTGACACAGCAAGCAGATATTAGAGAGCTACAAAGCGTAAATAATTTAATTTAAAGCAAATGGAAAACCCACACCAAAAATATCTGGTATGGGCTTTATTTTGTCTAAATATAATTAATGACCGAGTGGCCATCCTTTAGAGTTATTAACAATCGTGAATCCTGGGTTATCGCCAACATAGAAATATTGAATCCAGACGCCATCAAGGAAGTCTTCGCGACTATCAAGCAGGACATCAATATCTTTATCTGTTTTGACAATCACATCATGCTCTGTTGGTGTATCAAGTTTTAAATCATAATGGGCATGGTTGCCGTGATCTTCAGTGATATAGACACGAATCATTTTACCTTCTGCTTCTTCTGTTGCAAGTATTTTCTTTATTTCTTTCGCTGCATTGCGATTCATTTTACACTTCACTATAAAAAACCCCTATCTCGTTGATTTATATGTCTTGTATTATCTCACAAACCTAACGTGGCTGTCATATATTCGGATTGTAATTATAAAATAAAATTAGTGAAGGGATACCCTTATCAATAAGAGTACCCCTTCGATTTGAAGTAACATATAAATTTTGTTATATTTTATATCCCGTTTGTTTCGGGTGGGAAATTAATTAAATAGTTTATTGTTAGTAAGCTTCATGGAATAACAGAAACATTTTTAAAAACTTCGCTTTACCGCGGTACTTTGCCTACTGGATGTTCTCTAACCTAAGCAACGTAAGCCCTACCTTCTCTTACGTCCTTGCGATCCTTTAATCGCTCCAGTTTGAATAAGCATAATCAAAAACATTGTAGAATGCCAGATCTGTTTATTTGTTACTAAGTTATTAATTATACCACTCTCATCATATCAAGTCAAGTTGGAAAAATGCTGAGGAAAACACGTAGCAGTTGAACGATAATAAAACCGACTGCAACTACAATTTTTATGAAAAAATCTTGGCTTAATCAGAATTATTAGCGCCCAAAAGCGATTGCTAGTCAGTACTAAGCAGTTATAGTATAATGAAGTTTGAATATAGTAGAAATGAGTGAGTCAAATTGCAACGAGTAACGAATTGTTTAATTATAAAAGATCGGAAAGTCTTACTTCTAAAAAAACCACGCTACGGCTGGTACGCGATGCCAGGTGGAAAAATGGAACCTGGTGAATCTATTCATGAATCCGTTGTCAGAGAAGTTCAAGAAGAAACCGGCCTACTAATTGAAAAACCACAATTATATAGTGTTGCGACAATGACAAAAGCTACTGCGCCGAAACCAAAAGATGAGTGGATGATGTTTACCTTCGTTGCCGATCAATTTAGCGGAAAATTAGTTGAAGAATCGCCAGAAGGTGAACTCGAATGGATCCCCATCACTGAAATAGGCCAAATGCCAACAGCACCAAGTGATCGGTTTATTCATGATTATTTATTAAAAAAGGACCAACACTTATATGCAAGCTTTGATTTAGATGAACGCGATCAATTGATCAGCTATCGATTAAATGAAAATTAATTAGGGAGGAAGTCAATGATGGTAGGCAGTCAAGAGACGAAACTCGTAATTATTACCGGCATGTCTGGTGCGGGAAAAACCGTTGCCGTTCAAAGTTTTGAGGATTTAGGTTATTACTGTGTCGACAATTTACCTCCAGCTTTATTACCTAAACTAGTTGAATTAATGAAAGACGCGAATAACACGATTAATAAAGTCGCGCTTGTAATGGACTTACGTGGGAGAGAATTTTTTGACTCTTTATTTGATGCACTTGATCATTTAGCCATATCCGATTGGTTAGAAGAACATATTTTATTTTTAGATGCGCAAGATAAAGTGCTCGTCTCAAGGTATAAGGAAACAAGAAGAAGCCACCCGCTCGCACCGAAAGGGCTCCCACTAGAAGGCATTAATCAAGAACGAAAGATGCTTGCCGATCTCCGTGGCCGTGCGCAGTACTTTATTGATACAACTAATTTGAAGCCAAAAGAATTAAGAGAAAAAATTATTTCAAAATACGGTGAGGAAAAACAAAAGATCTTCTCAATTCATTTTCTCTCATTTGGCTTTAAATACGGGATGCCGATCGATGCGGACTTAGTGTTTGATGTGCGATTTTTACCAAACCCACATTATGTCGATCATTTACAGCCGCTCACAGGTTTGACGAAGGACGTGAGTGAATATGTCTTAAAATGGTCAGAAACACAAAAATTTAACGAAAAAATGCTCGATTTATTAACGTTCATGCTACCGCAATATAAGAAAGAAGGAAAATCTCAACTTGTGATTGCGATTGGCTGTACAGGTGGACAGCATCGCTCGGTCACTTTAGCGGAACACTATTCGAAGTATTTTTCCAACCAATACATCACACATGTGTCACATCGAGATATTGATAAAAGAAAGGGCCATTAAAGATGAAGTCCAAAAATAAGAAGGTCACCGTAATTGGTGGTGGGACAGGGATGCCTGTCCTTTTGCGTGGATTGAAACATTACCCAATCGATCTTTCTGCGATCGTAACCGTTGCAGATGATGGTGGGAGTTCTGGGAGACTAAGAACTGAGATGTCCATGCCCGCGCCAGGAGATATTCGAAATGTGATTGCAGCATTATCTGAAGTTGAACCGATGATGGAAAAGTTATTTCAACATCGATTCACTAATGGTGAAGGACTGACGGGTCACTCGATGGGAAACCTCTTTTTAGCAGCGATGACGGCTGTAACGGGTGATTTCTATACAGGTATTAAGGAAATTGCTAAAGTTTTCAAAGTAAAAGGTCGAATCTATCCGATTGCAAATCAAAACATTTTTTTACATGCAGAAATGTCTGATGGTGAAATCATTGTTGGAGAATCAAAAATACCTTTAGCTAATAAACAAATTAAGCGTGTTTTTGTTGAACCCA
>CAZONN010000007.1:20039-22174 GCA_964581235.1 uncultured Amphibacillus sp. | reverse complement strand
TCTAATTATATCATTCCTATGACTCCATTTCCTCAATCGACATCATCGTGTTGACTTTTTTATGTAAAATTTTTTATCATTACCCCCTATTTTTAACTTGTAATGATTTTGACTATCATTTCTCACGTTTTTTAGGGATAGCTAGAATGAATCGGGCTAAATCTAGCTTTCAAGCGGTTACATAGAATGTAAGTGTTTTATATAATGGTATTAAATAGGAAAAATATGATAGGGGCATAAGTTTTTGGCTAAAAAAATTAAGATTACCAATCTAGAAGCTGTTGACGTTGCTCGGCAGTTTACTAAATTTAAAAATCAGCTGATGCCTTATTTGTACCGCCATGCGATTAAAAATCACCAAACAGGTATCCCTGTGATGCGCCCAATGATTTTCGATTTACCAGACGATCTCCTCTGTGAAACGTTGGATCGTCAATACATGTTCGGTGACAGTTACGCTATAATCAGTGAGTGAGAAGATCGAAAAATGAGCAGTGAAACGATTAACTGCTCATTTTTCTTGATTATGCTTGGGGTTGGGTGTTAAATGTGGACTTTAGCGATTTAATATCAATTTAAACTTAACGATTAGGCACCTAGCACATATGAGAAAGGAATGATCAAATGAAAGTTACGGTTGTTGGCTTTTGGGGAGCATATCCGGCACAGGGTGAAGCGACTTCGAGTTATTTATTTGAAAAGGATGATTTTCGTCTGTTAATTGATTGTGGAAGCGGTGCTTTGGCACAACTGCCAAAGTACATTGATCCGTATGATCTCGATGCGGTTATTTTGTCACATTATCATCCAGACCATGTTGCCGATATTGGCGTTTTACAACATCTGATTAAGGTGCAAAATTTAATTCGCAATCAGACGCGCAACTTAAAAATCTATGGGCATAATGAAGATTCAAAGGAGTTTGAAAATCTCTCAAGTAGCGATACAAAGGCTGTCGCTTACGAACCCGACGAACCGCTAAAAATCGGTCCGTTCACGATTGAATTTCTTAAAACGCGCCATTCCGTGCCTTGTTATGCGATGCGGATCACAGATGGGGAAAAGATCGTCGTTTACACAGCAGATTCAAGCTATCAAGATCAATTTGTCTTTTTTAGTCGAAACGCTGATCTCCTGATTACCGATTGCAATTTTTATCAGGGACAAGATGCGTCAACATCTGGCCATATGACGAGTCAAGATGGCGCAATGATTGCTAAAAATGCTGGCGTCAACACATTATTATTAAGCCATCATCCGCATTTTGGTGAGCGCACGCAACTCGTAACAGAAGCCCAAAATCACTTTTCTGGAGAAGTTCATCTAGCAAAATCAGGATACCAGTGGCCTGAAAATTAGGCAGTTTAGTTGCTTTCATAAAAGAGTTTGAATAAAATAGAAATAATAACTACTGTGAGGAGGATTTAAATGAAATTTATTGATAACCAAGGCATTACCGATCCATATATAAACCTTGCGATCGAAGAGTATGTGCTCAACAACTTTGGTGAAGAAGATACATACTTATTGTTTTATGTAAATGATCCGTCGATTATTATTGGACGTAACCAAAACACAATTGAAGAAATTAACACAAAGTATGTTGAAGACAATAACATTAAGGTTGTGCGCAGACTATCAGGTGGGGGCGCAGTTTATCACGATCAAGGTAACTTAAACTTTAGCTTTATTACCAAAGACGATGGTGATAGTTTTCATAACTTCGCTAAATTCACTGATCCAATGGTCGAAGCACTGAATGCCTTGAATGTACCAGCAGCATTAGTCGGACGAAATGACTTAGTTGCTGATGGCAGAAAAATTTCAGGTAACGCACAATTCACAACTCGTGGCCGGATGTTCAGTCACGGAACGTTAATGCTTGATTCCGAAATTGATCACGTTGTTTCAGCGCTAAATGTCAATGCTGAGAAGATCAAATCAAAAGGAATCAAATCGATCAGAAGCCGTGTCGCCAACATTGTTGAATTTTTAGACGAAAAAATCACAATGGACGATTTTAAAGAGCACATTCTGAAGTTCTTATTCGATGTTGAGGATATTAAAGATGTCCCACAATACAAACTAACTGAAGAAGATTGGGCGAATATCCATAAGATTTCCGAAGAACGCTA
>CAZONN010000007.1:18655-19939 GCA_964581235.1 uncultured Amphibacillus sp. | reverse complement strand
TAGGGAAAATTTCAAGAGAAGAGTTTATTGATTTGGTTTATTAAACTACAGTCCTTTAGCATGGAGCTAAAGGACTTTTTCAATCTGGCTAATTGTAGTTAACTTTAACATATTCTCCCCTTATAAGAAAACTCCTGCCACTTAATTAGTTTATAAGTAATAGGCACTATTAATCATGAATATTTAGTGAACAATTATGTAGTTATATGTCTTTAATTGACTAAATGTGTTAAATTAGTTATAGGTTTTTTTGGGAAAACCTATAAAAAATGGTGGAAAGGATGTTTGAAATGAAAGTAGTTAAACAAATGTCCTATGACCTGTCACCGACAACTATGGTTTTACAAGCAACTGAGACAGATAGTTCATGGGCTAGTACTATTCTTGAGGAGAAATCGACAAAACCTATCTATGTCAAAACAGCACCTGTAAAATTGATTGAAAAAGCTTACCGACAAAATGGAGAGGAGTTACTTACTAGGAACGATGGGGCGAAAATACTGTGTGGCTTCAATAACAAAACTCCTATTGTCATTAGTGTGACGAAGAAAATGTATTATTTCCCGACACATTCACCTCAAAATCCACATTGTTCATGGCTTTCACACACACACGTGAGAAGAGTTACAGCCGCTAAATATGGCGGGTCGATTGTGACTTTTAGTGATGGACAAACAATGGAATTCCAAGTATCTAAAAGCACGATGGATTTCCAACTCCATCGTACCGCTCAGTTTCGCTTTATTTTTGAAGAACAATTGAAGCCAATTAGAAATAAAGAATTACTAGAAACACTCTTAAAGGCGCTTGGTTACGAGATCGATTAATTGAATATGCCTCTACAATCAATTGTGAAAGTTATTGTAGGGGCTGTTTTCTATGACGACACACTACTAGTATTCTCACTCACATAACTCTTCAACATCAACTCCTCCAAAATATGTTCAACTTTCTTCCGAATCGCTGGGTTGAAGTAATTCCGTTGTTCTTCTTTGTTTCGGCAGATAAATAAATAAGCGGTGAAGGTGTCGTTTCTTTCTAAAGGGACGACTTTTAATTTTTGGTCGAACATATATTTTCTGAGTTGTTGGCGTTCGAGCATCGCTTCGTTCTCCATTTTCTTTAGTAAGACAAGATATGGTTCTTTTATTTTAAGGCCTGCTCCTCGTTCGATGATTGCTAAGTCGCGTTGAATCACGGTAATTGCCATTGATAAGAACAGGAAGCGAGAGGCTAATTGGTATTCTTCGATTGTTAAATAGCGCATGGCTATCCTCCTCATGA
>CAZONN010000007.1:0-18555 GCA_964581235.1 uncultured Amphibacillus sp. | reverse complement strand
TTAGCGAGTAACTTTTTTACTTAAATGTACGTCTTGTAAAAGAAGGCTTAAGGCAAAGTGATCAGACTTAATTTATACCTCTTAGCCATGCGCTATAGTATAATAACGATAGAACGTAAGTTTTAAAAGGAGAAGGTCTAACATGACAATTGCAAAACAAATACTAGGTACTTCTTGGCGTTTAGTCAGTTTTCAGTCTGAAGATAAATCTGGTCAACCTAACTATCCACTAGGAAAAGAAGCGACAGGTGTGATTATGTTTACTAATAATCAGCGGATGGCTGTACAGATTATGGCAGCTGACCGAGAAAGCGCGCTTGATCAAGATTGGTTCGATCGACTCAATACTGAGTCAGAAAAAGAGATGGCTCAACTGGGTTATCATGCCTATTCAGGACGATTCGATTTAAATGAGGAAGAAGCAACGTTAACGACACATGTTGACCTTAGTGTAGTCGCTTCGTATGTTGGATCTGATCAAACCCGCTCGGCAAAAATTGATGGCGATAAGTTGTATCTCTCTAACGTTAAGCACCCAGAACGACAATTAGTTTGGCAAAAGATTTAATATGATTGTCTGACATTCCAATCAAAAAAGTTATTTTCACTTACACTTAGGGAATAGTATTTAATAACTAATCAATGAAGTAAAGGGGAGTGATCGTCTTGATTTTAACAGTAGCTAGCACGATAACGATGGAGCAAGTGCGTGAACTCCTGGAAACGAATCAGTATGATGCATTAATTGAAAAGTTGCTCGTCTATTATGAAGGCTTAGGCCCGCTTCCAGGCATCATCTTGCCTTTTATTGAAGCGATCTTACCATTCTTGCCTTTGATGGCGATTGTTGTCACTAATGCAGCGGCTTACGGCTTGCTGGAAGGTTTTTTATATTCCTGGATTGGTGCATCGGTTGGAGCCATTACGGTATTTTGGGTGATTCGTCGCTTTCGCCATATTAAATTATTGGCATGGATACATAGTCATCGCCAAGTAAGGCGTGTGACCGGTTGGGTAGAGAGGCGTGGCTTTGGTCCGTTATTTATTTTATTATGTTTTCCGTTTTCACCATCTTCCGTAATCAATCTCGTGGCAGCTTTGTCTGGCGTGAGCTTCTTCCAGTTTGGTTTAGCGATTTTACTCGGAAAAGCAGTGATGATTTTTTCAATCGCTTACGTTGGAAATAGCCTAACGTCATTTGCTGAAAATCCAGTCCGGACGATTTTAGTCGGAATTGGGATTACGCTGTTTTGGGTGCTAGGTAAACATATTGAAAATCGTATGCATAAAAGTGATGAAGAAGCACAACGTTTAGAACGAGCGAATTCAGAACAATCATAAAAAAGTTTCACTAGTTTAGTGGAGCTTTTTTTGGTATCAGAAGTTTTTTATCTATGTTAAAATAAATATAATAGAACGAATGATCGTTTATAAGATTTAAAGATGATCAGAAGTGAGAGGAGTAAAGCGATTGTCTATTCATGTTATCGTTGGTCCAGCGACTGTATCAAAAAGTGAGTACTGTCTTGAACAGATTCGAACGGAATTACGTGAACGTCCATATGGGCGTCCGATTATTTACCTTGTACCAGAACAAATGACATTTCAACAAGAGTATCAATTGCTCTCAGATCCAGAGATTAAAGGGAGTGTCCGGGCGCAAGTGTTAAGTTTTTCGCGACTTGCTTTCCGTGTGCTCCAAGAGTGTGGCGGTGCGACAAAAGCGTTTATTAGCTCGACTGGGATTCAAATGATGCTCAGAAAAATTATTGAGCAGCGAGATACCGATTGGAACATTTTTCAGAAATCGGTTGAGAAGAAAGGTTTTATTGAGCAATTAGAAGTAATGATTACAGAATTTAAACGGTACCGGATTACGCCTGATATGTTGGCTGAGCAACTTCAGGAGAGTGAACAAGCACAGAATACGGGTGCGCTCAATGATAAATTGGCTGACTTGCATTATCTCTACATGTCGTTAACTGAGGTTCTTGCTAATCAATACATAGATGGTGAAGATCGCCTGTCTTTACTCGCTGAAAAAATTCCTCATTCAGCCTATTTAAAAGATGCGATTGTGTATGTTGACGGCTTCCACCGGTTTACACCGCAAGAACAGGCGGTTATTGGTCAGTTAATTGATCATACCGAGCGGATGACGTTTACCTTAACGCTTGATCCAGATGAGCTTGATCAGGACATTCCTTTTGATATTTTTAGTCAGACGAAGGAGACATTTACGCAACTTGAGGCATTAGCGCGTGACCATGACAAACTTATTCATGTTGAACCGTTAAATGTTTCAGCTGATCTTGCGCCACACTTGTTACATTTAGAGCGTTACTTTGATAAACGCCCGTTTCCAGAGTATCAAGATGAAGCGCCGATTCAGCTTGCATCTGCTGTTCATCCTCGGGCAGAAGTAGAGGGTGTCGCACAAGAAATTCTCAAGCTCGTGCGCGATAAGGGCTATCGCTATAAAGAGCTGACGATCTTCATGCGTGATAGTGAACTTTATCAAGATTTAATTAAAACAATTTTTACTGATTATGATATTCCTGTCTTTGTTGATGAGAAAAAAGCGATGAATTACCATCCATTAGTTGAAGTGATCCGGTCAGGATTGGACGTCATTTTAACAAATTGGCGCTATGATGCTGTGTTTAGAATGCTGAAGACAGGTTTGATTCCACAGACAGATGAGGATCATCCACTCAATCAAGAAGCGATTGATACGCTGGAAAACTATGCACTTGAGTATGGCATCCGCGGTAGAAATCAGTGGTTTGGTGATAAACCATGGGTGTTCCAGCGTTTTAGAGGCTTTGATCAAGCAGCGCAAACCGATCAAGAACGAGAAATGCAAGAAAAAATCAATGCCTATCGTGATCAAGTGATCGCAGTGATGGCTGGTTTTGACGAAGCATTCCGCGCGGCAACAACTGTTAGAGAAAAGGCAACGGTGCTTTACCAGTGGTTAGAACAATTAGGTGTCAATCACGTGTTACAACAGTGGCAAGCAGAACTAGATGCATCAGGTGAAATCGAACAAGCGCGTGAACAGGAGCAAGTTTGGCAAGCGGTCATTCATTTGCTTGATGAAATGGTCGAAATGATCGGTGATGAAGCATTATCAAGTGAACTATTTTATCAAACGCTGGAAGCAGGGCTTGATACATTGACATACAGCCATGTTCCGCCAACGCTCGATCATATTGTCGTTGGTTCAATTGATCACTCAAGAATTATGCAGTCAAAAGTGACCTTTTTACTCGGTGTTAACGAAGGAACTTGGCCAGCCAAGCCACAAGTCGATACAATTTTAACTGAAGATGAACGCGATCGGCTAAAAGCGCGGGGCGTTATTTTGGCTGATAGTGAAACACAACAGTTAATTGATGACTGGTTTTATATTTATTTAGCGGTCACGCTTGCAACTGATCAGCTCTGGATTAGTTATCCATTAAGTGATACAGAAGGTAAGGCAAAGATGCCGTCATCTTTAATCAAGCGGATGACGAATCTATTTCCTGAATTAGCTGAGCCGATCTTATTGCAAGATCCGGAAGAGATGATTGAAGCGGATCGATTTGTGACGACACCGAAGAAAACATTGTCTGCTTTAACGTCACAGCTCGCCAAGTATCAACGGGCTTATCCGATTGATCCGATTTGGTGGAGTACTTTGAATTGGTTTATTGAAAGAAAAAATCAAAATCCGATGATCGAAATGATTTTACAAAGTTTATTTTATCAAAACAAGCCCGTTAATTTGAAGGCTGAAACGGCGGAGAAAGTCTTTGAAAATAAAATTCAGGCGAGTGTGTCGCGGATGGAAATGTACCATCGCTGTTCTTATCAGCACTTTGCTCAGTACACACTCAAATTAACCGATCGGCCAACATATAAGCTTGACGCGCCAGATATGGGACAACTTTTTCATGAAGCACTGAAAACAATTACCGAATGGGTGCAAAAAGAAGGCTTAACTTTACGTGATTTAAATCAAGAGCAAGCAAATGATTATGCTAAGCGTGCACTGGCTAAATTAGCACCAATTTTGCAACATCAAATTTTACACAGTTCAAATCGTTATCAATATATGCAGAAAAAACTTGAGCAGATTATCGCCCGGGCAACGTTCGTCTTAAGTGAACAAGCACGTAAAAGTGACTTTTTACCAATTGGGATGGAGATTGGTTTTGGTTTAGATGATCAATCACTTGATCCGGTTCGCATGCAATTACCAAATGGGGTTGAGTTAATTTTGCGTGGTCGAATTGATCGGGTTGATCAAGCGACGCTCGGTGAAGATCTCTACTTAAGAATTATTGATTATAAATCGAGTGCGACAGGTTTAAATTTAGTTGAAGTTTATTACGGTTTGGCATTACAAATGCTTGCCTATTTAGATGTGATTTTAACAAATTCCGAGCGGTGGTTAGGGGTTAAAGCTTCTCCTGCGGGTATGCTTTACTTCCATATTCACGATCCAATTTTAAGTGGGCAGGAAGCGTTGAGCCAAGCTGAAATTGATGAAAGTCTCTTTAAAGAATTTAAGATGCGAGGGCTATTAATTGATAAAGAACCAGTTATTCAAATGATGGATACCGATTTAGAGGCTGGTATCAGTCCGATTATTCCGGCTGGCTTGAAAAAAGATGGGACGTTTAGAAGTGGCTCGAAAATTGCGAGCGAAGAGACGTTTCAAGTGCTACAAAACCATGTGAAACAGATGATTGCTGGAGCTGGTGTGGCGATTACTAATGGTGAGGTTGAATTAAATCCTTATCAACAAGCCGAACGAACCCCTTGTACTTTTTGTCCGTTTCGTTCAGTATGTCAGTTTGATCCGAGCTTACCAGGCCACCAATATCGCAAGTTATCAGACATAAAAGATGAAGTGATTATAGAAAAAATTAAAGAAACGGGGGGCTCATCATGGTGAAGTGGACCAAAGAACAAACAGAGGCGATCTATATATCTGGACAGGATACATTAGTTGCTGCAGCTGCTGGATCAGGGAAAACGGCAGTTCTTGTTGAGCGGATCATTCAAAAAGTGATTAATGAAGACCATCCGATTCATATTGATCAATTATTAGTCGCAACATTTACCAATGCAGCTGCCCAAGAAATGCGTAATCGAGTCTCAGCAGCTCTTGAGGGTGCGCTTGAAAAAAATCCGGAATCAACTCATTTGAAGCAACAATTAACACTGTTGCAACAAGCATCAATTTCGACATTACACTCATTTTGTCTTGATCTCGTTAAACGCTATAGTTATTTAATAGATATTGATCCAGGCTTTCGTATTGCTGATAACATTGAGGCAGATTTGTTACGACAAGAAGTGATTGATGAATTATTTGAGGATTGGTATGGGAAGTCATTTGAAGAACAAGAGGCCTTTTTCGATTTAATTGATCGTTTTTCAACAGATCGTAGTGATCAAGCGGTTGAACTACTCGTTTTAAAACTCCATGAGTTTGCAATGCAAAATCCGCAACCAGATGAGTGGCTTGATCAGATTGCAGAGCAATATCATTTAGCTGATCAAGTTGAGGAAGACGAATTAGACTGGTTGCTCATCTTAAAACAAGATGTTCGTGATCAACTTGATCAATCACTCGCTGATTTGGAGCAAGCACTTGATGTCACTCGTGAAAGCGATGGGCCTAGCCATTACGCAGAAGCGCTTGATTCAGATTTAGTTCTTGTACAAGAGCTCAAAGGGCAACTTGAATTGGGCTGGGATCATGTGAAGCAAGGTTTTCAGCAACTGTCTTATAAGGCGCTATCTCGAAAAAAAGTTGAATGTTCCGAAGTTAAAAAAGAGCGTGTGAAGACGTTACGTGATCGCAGTAAAAAGCGTTTGAATGATTTAGCTAAGCAACTATTTACGCGTGATTTATCTGCACATCTAAATGATATTCGAACACTTTATCCGACAATCAAACAACTCGTCATTATCGTTAAAGACTTCAAACAACGTTATGGGCAGGTTAAGAGAGATCAAGGTATAGTTGATTTTTCTGACTTAGAGCATTATGCGTTGCAAGTTTTGCGTGATCCGTCGAGTGATGCTGATAGGCTGATCCCTTCAAGTGTTGCAGTTGAACTCAGAAATAAGTATGAAGAAGTACTCGTTGATGAGTATCAGGATACCAATATGGTTCAAGAAACCATTATTAAGCTCGTCTCAAGAGAAGCGCCAGGCAACTTGTTTATGGTTGGTGACGTCAAACAAAGTATTTATCGATTCCGTCACGCAGAGCCGTCATTATTTATTGAAAAATACAAACGCTTTGGCAAGTCGGATGAAATCGGTGAACGAATCGATTTGGCGAAAAACTTCCGCAGTCGAGAGCAAGTGTTAACAGCGACTAACTATATTTTCAGACAAGTAATAGATGAAGAGGTCGGTGAAATTAGTTATGACGCGGATGCTGAGCTAATTTACGGTAACTTGAGTTATGACAAGGCAAATCAAACAGATGTTGAAGCGGAACTTGTAATTATTGATCGAGCAGCTCAAGAATCAACGGATTCAGAGGCTGAAGATGACGTGCCAGTTGATTTAGCAAAAGCAGAGGTTGAAGCGCGGGCATATGCAAAACGGATCAAGCAATGGATTGGTACGGACGGTTCTGAACCGCGATTGGTCTTTGATAAGGATACTGGAATCAGCCGACCGGCACAGTATCGAGATATTGTGATCTTATTACGTTCAATGAGCGCTTGGGCTCCAACGGTTATGGAGGAATTAAAGAAGCAAGGGATTCCTGTTTATGCTGAACTGACGACTGGTTATTTAGAAGCAATTGAAATACAGGTTATGCTCAATGTGCTAAAAGTGATTGATAACGCTAAGCAAGATATTCCGTTAGCGAGTGTGTTAAAGTCGCCGATCGTGGGCATTAATGAGGAAGAACTGACACAAGTTCGGTTAACGAATCAAAGAGTCAGCTATTACGAAGCGTTGGTGGAATTTTTACCAACGATTGAAGATCAGCAGTTAAAAACAAAGCTCAATCAATTTATCGAACGCTTAACGAATTGGCGTGCACTGGCTAGACGTGGTAGTTTATCAGATCTGGTCTGGCAAATTTATCGCGAAACTGGCTATTATGATTTTGTTGCAGGGATGCCGGGTGGGCGTCAACGCCAAGCGAACTTACGAGCACTGTATGACCGAGCGCGTGGCTATGAACAAACGTCATTCCGTGGTTTGTTTCGCTTTTTAAGAATGATTGAACGGATGGAAGAGCGTGGTGAGGACCTTGGTGCAGCGCGTGCACTTGGTGAGAAAGAAGACGTCGTTCGAATCACAACGATTCATAAAAGTAAGGGACTTGAATTTCCGATTGTGATTTTAGGGGCGATGGATAAACAATTTAACCAGGTAGATTTACGCCAACGTTATTTATTGCATAAAGATTTTGGTTTTGGCAGTCGCTACATCGATCCAGACAAGCGAATTATGTATCCGACCTTGCTCTATTATGGAATTAGGCAATATATGAAGCGTGAATTGTGGGCTGAAGAGATGCGTGTCCTTTATGTCGCTTTAACTAGGGCGAAGGAAAAGCTTGTGATGATTGGTACAGTCAATTCATTTGATAAGAAGCAAGCAGATTGGCTTGAAACAGTCGAACATCCAGATTGGACGTTACCGAGTGGCAGACGTCTACAAATGTCGAGTTATCTGGATTGGGTTGGAGCAAGTGTAATTCGTCACCACCAAGCTGAGGCGTTACGAGATGGTCAGCAAGCAGTCAAAATCAGAGAGGACATTTTTAACGATCCGTCAGCATGGAAAATTAGTCTTGAACACGTGAATGATTATCAAACGGTTACTGAAGATAAGCAAATTGAACTTGTTGATTTAAAAGATCGGATCAATGCTGGAGAACTGATTGAAGGGTTGGATGAGAAGCAGGATGCACTTGTTGCTGATCGTTTGTCATTTAAATATCAACATTTACAAGCGACAGAGCATCGTGCTAAGCAATCTGTGACTGAGATCAAACGTCAACAAGAGCAACTTGATGAAAATGCTGCCACAGATATGATTGAGAAGTTTCAGCCGCAAATTGCTGAGCGCCCAGCATTTATGCAACAGGAACAGAAGCTGAGTCGGTCAGAAATTGGAACGGCAATGCATACCGTAATGCAACATATTTCGTTTGACGAGGATTGGGATCAAGAGAAACTACACCTATTCACTCAGCAACTTGTGATTAAGGAAATTATCACAGATCAGCAAAGTGAAGTGATTGATTTGGCTGCGATTGAACAGTTCTTTGCTAGTGATGCTTATCAAGTGATCAAGCATGCGAAGCAACTTGAGCGAGAAGTGCCATTCAGTGCGATGATTCCAGCTAGTCAAGTTTATCAAGGTTGGGAAAGTAAACAAGAGGAACAGATATTTTTACAAGGGATTGTTGATTTATTGATTGAAACAGATGATGGTTGGGTGATTATTGATTACAAAACAGATCGGGTCAATCAGGTTGTCGATGATCATGAGATTAATCGATTGAAAAAGAGATATGAAACCCAAATCAAACTTTATAAGCAGGCAATCGAAATGATCCTCAAAGTCGAGATTAAACAAGCATATCTATACTTCTTCGACCAGAGTTTGTTAATAAAGCTATAGATTGAAACAATAACCTGAACAGTTAATGATGAACTGTTCAGGTTATTTATCTGAAATGACGGCTCAGAGTCAGAGTAAAAATCAATCAAACTGTCACAACAAGGTTTGTGTGGTAGAATGGGTTAATTAACTGAAAAGTATAAAAACTAAACACTGTCTATTGACACTTTACAGATACGTGATAAAATAAATACACCTAATTGATAATGAATCTCATTATCATAATAGAAAGCAAGAGGTTATTTTATGAAATATAGATACTTAATTCCAATCTTAATTATACTATCAATCCTCTCAATTTTTATTGGGGTTGTACCTTTAAACGTAACAGATATCTTTCATTTAACTGAGCAACAAGTCCAAATTATTGTTGTCAGTCGACTACCAAGATTGATCAGTATCGTGATTGCTGGAGTCGGGTTAAGTATCTCTGGTTTAATTATGCAACAATTGAGTCGAAATAAATTCGTCTCACCTACAACAGCAGGGACAATGGATTCCGCACGTTTTGGGATTTTAATCGCAATGCTTCTCTTTGGTAATGCGACACCAATGCAACGAACTATTGTTGCGTTCATCTTCTCATTAGCCGGGACATTTCTTTTTATGAAAATTCTCGATAAAATTAAATTTAAGGATCCTGTTTTCATTCCGCTAGTAGGGCTCATGTTTGGTAGTATTATTAGTTCCATTACAACATTCTTCGCCTATCAAAATGACTTAATTCAAAATATATCTGCCTGGCTCCAAGGAAACTTTGCTTTAATGATGCAAGGCCGTTATGAATTACTTTATTTAAGCATCCCGTTGGTGATTGTTGCTTATCTATTTGCCAATCGCTTTACGATTGCTGGTTTAGGTGAAGATTTTTCAAAGAATCTTGGTTTAAATTATCGTTTTGTTGTTAATAGTGGCTTAGCGATTGTTGCTTTAATTACAGCAATTGTGATCTTAACAGTCGGAACGATCCCGTTCTTAGGGTTAATTGTTCCAAATGTGGTTTCGATCTATCGTGGTGATCATTTGAAAAGTAATTTACCTTATACGGCTTTATTAGGAGCTATTTTCTTATTATTTAGTGACATATTGGGTAGAGTGATTATTTTCCCTTATGAAATAGCGATTGGCGTTGTTGTTGGGGTAATTGGAAGTATTATTTTCCTATATCTCGTCATAAGGAGAAATGTTTATGACTAATCGAAAAAAAATTATTTTATTGACTAGCCTGATGGTTGTGCTGATTATGCTCTACTTATTTTTAGGGTTAGAGGGGAATATTAGCTATATCTTAACGCGAAGAGCAACACGAATGCTAGCGATTATTATGACGGGTGCAGTCATTGCGGTTGCAACCATTATATTTCAAACGATCACAAACAACCGTTTGTTAACGCCAAGCTTGATCGGCTTAGATTCATTGTATCAACTGATGCAAACATTTATTATTTTTTTCTATGGTTCAACTAGCATTACGGTTGCGAATCAAAATTTAAATTTTGTCTTGTCAGTTGCTTTAATGATTGTGTTTGCTTTAGTTCTATTTCACATATTATTTAAACGTGATCATAATGTTTATTTAATTTTATTAATTGGTTTAATCTTCGGAACGTTTTTCCAAAGCTTAACGACGTTTATGCAAGTTTTGATTGATCCGAATGAATTCTTAATCATTCAAAATCGAATGTTTGCTAGCTTTAATAATGTTCAAACAGAATTGCTCTATTTAGCACTTGGCTTACTCGTTATAACGTTTCTTTATTTAATTCGCTTCTATAAATATTTAGATGTCCTTTCGTTAGGTAAAGAACATGCAGTGAATCTAGGGGTTGAGTACGATTCGATTGTTCAACGTTTGATGGTTATCGTCGCGATTTTAATTTCAATCGCTACAGCACTTGTTGGACCGATCACCTTCTTAGGTATTCTAGTCGTTAACGTAACCTACGAGATGTTTAAAACGTATCGCCACTCGATTTTATTGACAGCGACAATTATTATTAGTGTGCTGGCGTTAGTTGGAGGACAGTTAGTTGTCGAACGCATATTTTCATTTTCAACGACATTGAGTGTGATCATTAATTTAATTGGAGGTTCTTACTTCCTATATCTTATTTTAAAGGAGAATCGAACATGGTAGAGATCAAAGACGTTGTCAAAACTTATGGTGAAACAGTTGTTGTCGATCATGTTTCATTGTCGATACCAAAAGGAAAAATCACTTCCTTTATTGGCCCGAATGGGGCAGGTAAAAGCACGCTCCTTTCAATTGTCAGTCGTTTAATTGCTAAGGATCATGGAGAAGTTTTAATCGATGATCAAGAAGTTACAACAACAAATAATAAAGAGTTAGCAAAAAAGCTCTCGATTTTAAAGCAATCGAATCATATAAATGTTCGTTTAACTGTTAGACAGTTAGTTAGTTTTGGTCGTTTTCCTTATTCACAAGGTCGTTTGACTGAGCTGGATAAGAAAATGATTGATAGTGCGATTACGTACATGGAATTAGAAGAAATGGAAGATAAATTTTTAGATCAACTGAGTGGTGGGCAAAAGCAAAGGGCTCATATTGCGATGGTCATTGCGCAAGATACCGATTATATTTTGCTTGATGAGCCGCTAAATAATTTAGATATGAAGCATTCGGTTCAAATTATGAAGGTGTTGCGAAGGCTTGTTGATGAGCTTGGTAAGACGGTTATTATTGTTTTGCATGATGTGAATTTTGCTTCTGTTTATTCGGATTATATTGTTGCGCTGAAGGAAGGAAGGATTGTTAAGAAAGGTAAGACGCATGAAATTATTAATAATGGTGTGTTAAAAGAGGTTTATGATATGGATATCCAAATCCACGACATCGACCAATGCCGAATCTGTTTGTATTTTAATTGATTGTAAAATTGAAAAACAGGGGAGAGAAAGAGAATGAAAAAAGTATTACGCGTTATCTTTATGTTAATTTTTGTTGGATTTATAGCAGCTTGCGGGTCAACTGCTGAGGAGAAAGATCAAAAACAGACAAACGATTCAAGTGAATCAGTCGAGGTGGTTCACGAATTAGGGACAACAGTTGTACCTAAAAATCCAAAAACAATTGCTATCTTTGATTTTGCATCACTAGATATATTAGATCATTTTGATGTCGAGGTAGCTGCTCTACCACAAGGAAATGTACCAAGTTATCTCAGCCAATATGAGTCAGATCAATATCAAAACGCTGGAACACTATTTGAACCAGATTTTGAACTATTAGCTAATTTAAATCCAGATTTAATTATTATTTCTGGGCGAACACAAGAATCGTATGCAGATTTATCTGAGTTGGCACCGACAATTTACTTAGGCCTTGATACAGAGAATTTCCTTGAGTCATTCAAAGGAAACGTATCTATATTAGCAGAAATTTTTGACAAAGAAACATTGGCGACTGAAGCAATTGCTCAAATCGAATCAGAAATTGCTGAAGTTGTTGAGCTCGTTCCAGCAGACAAAACAGGTTTAATTCTTTTAACTAATGATGGATCTTTAAGTGCATACGGTCCAGGATCTCGATTTGGCATCATTCATGATGAATTAACCGTTACTCCAGCTACAACTGATATTGAATCAGCAACACATGGACAAAATATTAGTTTCGAGTTTGTTACTGAAGTTAATCCAGATTATTTATTTGTACTGGATAGAAATGCTGTCACAGGTGGGGATTATACCGCTTCAACAACACTTGATAATCAATTAATCAATCAAACAACAGCGGTAGAGAATGATCAAGTGACTTACTTATCACCAGATTATTGGTACTTATCCAGTGGAGGTATAGAGTCTGTTAGTCAAATGATCGCCGAGGTAAAAGCAACATTTGAATAAGTATCAGATAGGAAATGGTCATAATATTTGATCATTTTCTTTTTTTTGTTTAAAATGCTTGAAAAATAGACTGAAATAACCGAAAATAATATAGAGAGGTAAAAGGGGATAGGATTAAGGTTCTATATGCGACCCTTTTTTACAGAGAGAAGGATGATGATAATGACAACAGAGTTCAAGAACATCAATGAATTAGTGAAAGAAGTTTATAATGGAACAATTTACGCCGTGAAAAAGATTGTGCCTTTTGAACCATCGTTTGGATCACCTCAATTAATTAATCCACCACTCAGAGTTAATTTTGGTGTGATGATCGGTTTTACTGGTGGGCTCAAAGGTGAACTTGTTTTAAAATCAGATCCAGCATTTATTGGGAAAATTGGCGAGGCTATGTTTGGCATGCCAGTTTCTGAAGAAATGCTTGAATCGTTTGCGGGTGAACTTGGTAATATGATTGCTGGTAGTTTAGCAACTTATCTAGCAGAAAAAGAGATCCGAACGGATATTACATACCCAACAGTTTTACAAGGTGATGCTCAGCTTTCAGGATTTAAACGAGCACTATTAGTAGAAGTAAATTATGATGATAGTCAGTTATCTGTTCATTTGTTACTTAATCAGTAAAGGTAATACAGCTGAAAATAGGTTGAATAACTAGCGTTCGATTATATTTAACAGATAGCCTAGGAAATAGATGGTTAAACATGATATGATTGAGATATTAAATTAGGCAAAGGAGTTATCGATATGAGTACTGAAAAGTATATTGTATTTCAACTAAATGACCAAGAATATGGTACAAGTATTGATCGAATCGTGTCGATTGAAAGATTACAGAAAGTTGTTTCTTTACCGAAAGTTTCTGACTTTATTGAAGGAGTTACAAAAATGCGTGGGAATGTGATTCCTGTGATTGATTTAAAGAAACGTATGGACTTGCCTCAGTCTGAAGTGACTGATCAGTCGAGAATGCTCGTTTCGATCGTTGACGATCTATCAGTGGGTTTTCTAGTCGATACCGCTTCGGACGTTATTGATATAGACGATTCAATGATTGAACCCGCACCAACTTCAATTAAAGGAATTGATGTAAACTTTTTAAGTGGAGTTGCTAAGCTCGACGATCGATTATTATTACTTGTTGATTTGTCGTATGTGCTAAATTATGAGGAAATATCAGAAGTCAAACAAGTGGTCGAGGAAGAAGCAGAAAGAGAAGAATAGGGAGAGATAGAAAAATGGCTCGTATATTAATCACAGATGATGCAGCATTTATGCGTATGCAGTTGAAAAATATTTTTGAATCACTAGGGCATGAAGTAGTTGGGGAAGCAGAGAATGGTCTAGTTGCAATTAAATTGTATGATCAATTAAAGCCTGATTTGGTTACGATGGATATTACTATGCCTGAAATGACCGGTGTTGAAGCTTTAAAAGCGATTAAGAAAAATGATCCAAATGCAACAATCGTAATGTGTTCCGCAATGGGGCAACAGCAAATGGTTTTGGAAGCAATCCAAGCAGGTGCGAAGGATTTTATCGTTAAGCCATTTGATCAAGAGCGTATTAAGCAAACCATTGCAAAGATATTTTAATAGAGAGAGATTATAAAGAGGTTCATCGCTAGCTACTTAAATAGAGAGTTTTGTTAGACTTAAAAAACTTAATTAAGGAGAATTATCGGATGAAGAATTCCAGGAATCTCATATTATTAGTTATCATTATCAGTTTTTTACATATTGCCGCCTTTGGCTATAGTCTATTTTCATTAGATGTACTGACAGCAATTGGTGTGGATAGTATGGTGGGTATTGCATTAGCTATTGTTGGGAGCATTGTTCTAGTTATGATGTTTATTAGAGCGAATATTAAAGACGAACGTATAACTGAAACGCGTCTAACTGCACTGTTAAATGAACGTTTTGAAGAATTACCAACAGGAAAGATTAAAAGCAAATCGTTGCAAGTAATAAACGAAAAAATTCAGCTAGCAAATCAACAAATGGCAGATATGCACCGCTACTCAACTAAACTAACGGAGTATGTTAGTGATCAAGTCAATTTCTTGAATAATAGTATGATTAGCTTAACGAACGACAGTCACAATATTACGCGCACGATGGACGAAATCTCAAGTGGATCAGAAGAACAAGCACAATCAGCTGCATTATTAACCGAAACAATGACTCAATTCTCAGATACGATCAAAGATGTCGCTGTAAACAGTGAAGCAATTAAAACTGAATCTCAAGAAATGCTTGATATCACTGACCAAGGCGAAAAGTTAATGGACTTATCTGTTGAGAAAATGGCTATTATCGATAACACAATTAAACAATCATTAGAAAAAGTGAAAAGTTTAGATGATATGGCATTGAAAATCACCGAGGTGGTGACAGTCATTAATGAAGTTGCTGAACAGACAAATCTATTAGCACTAAATGCCGCGATTGAAGCAGCGCGTGCAGGTGAGCACGGTAAAGGATTTGCCGTTGTCGCAGATGAAGTACGTAAACTAGCGGAACAAGTCAGTTTATCAGTAAATGATATCACGACAACAACAGAAGCAATCCAAGAAGAATCATCGGCTGCTGTAACTGCTCTAGAAGAGGGCTATCAAGCAGTAAATGAAGGTTCAATCCAAATTAAAACAACCGGCGAGACAATTAAGAATCTTAACGGAATTATTAATCGCATGGGTGGAGAAATAGACGAAACTTACAGTGCACTTTATCATTTATTGGATGATACAAAAATGATTAACGATGCAATCACCAATATTGCAAGTGTGTCAGAACAATCAGCTGCAGGTATTGCAGAGGCCGATTCAGCATCTGGTCGATTGACCAATCTCATCGCTGAACTCAAAGAGATGCAAGAAACATATGAACAAAATATTGCTGATCTATCTAATTAATCAGTCAAACCCTCGACCCGTAAATTGGCATTAACCACAATTTAACGGGTCGTTTTTAATTTAAAAGAAAATAAGCCGAGTTAATTGATCAGAATTTAGTGTATCAATTGCATCTTCACTACAAAAACCATAAAATAAACAATAATGAAGAATATCAAGGAGGATCCGAATGTCAATCTTTCAAACGTATATAAAAAACGAACGACACCAACAGTTATTCGATCTGGCAGAACGACTAGCCAATCAAGCTCAAAAACGAGTCAAACAAGCAGAGGAAACGGCACAATTACCAGAAGAAACGATTGCTGAATTTAAAAAAGACAAATTTTTCTCGCTTACTTTACCTAAAGAGTTAGGTGGGCAAGGATTAACATTATATGAATTTGTCATGATTCAAGAACGTCTCGCAGTCGGAGATGGTGCAACAGCTTTATCAGTTGGCTGGCATTTAGGAATTGTCAAGGAACTTGCCGAAGAAAACGCCTGGGAACCTAAAATATTCGACTGGTTCGCCAAACAAGTAGCCGAAGAACAAGTGCTTGTTAATCGAATCGCATCCGAACGCGCAACAGGAAGCCCAACACGTGGCGGTGTGCCACAAACGACAGCCACACGAGACGGCGATCACTATGTTATATCTGGACAGAAAACATTTTCAACAATGGCAGCTGTACTAGATTACTACATTGTCTCCGCCTACGTCGAAGATCAAGATGCCGTCGGTTCTTTTTTAATAAAAACTGATGCACCAGGGATATCAATCGATAAAACATGGGACACACTCAGTATGAGAGGAACGGGAAGTGATGACGTCATTTTCGATCAAGTAAAAGTCGATTTAGAGATGCTCGTTGAGTTAAACAATCAAGCGAATCCACGAAAAGCAAAAGGTTGGTTGCTTCATATACCCGCGACCTACTTAGGTATTGCGATCGCAGCTAGGAATGAAGCGCTAGAGTTTGCAAAAAACTTTAAACCAAATAGCTTGAAAACGTCTATCGCAGAAGTGCCGCATATTCAACAAAAAATTGGTGAAATGGATTTAAAATTAATGCAGGCAAGAAGTTTTATGTATCAAGTTGCAACAGAGTGGGATAGCCGTTCACCAGAAGACCGCCAACAACTAAGTGCAGAGCTAGCTGCTGTTAAAACAGTCGCAACAAACATAGCTAATGAAGTCGTTGATTTGGCGATGCGGATTGCAGGTGGTCGTGGTTTATCGAAAGCTTATCGATTTGAACAATTTTATCGTGATGTAAGAGCTGGTCTACACAATCCACCAATGGATGATATGGTACTCCAAATTCTTGCGAAACGTGCACTGTCAGAATGATGTACTAAATACCTCTTAATTAAGCATAGCTTATTAAGGGGTGTTTTTTATGGGAAATCAATTTAATCTTGCTGAAATTTATCGTTATGAAAATGTTGAAGCAGACTTGAAGAAGTTAGAAAAACAATTTGCTGATTTAGTTGAACTTGAAACGATTGCTTTATCAGTTCAAGGTCGTAAACTATATAACTTGAAAGTTGGTAAGGGTCAATTAAAGATGCTTTGCCACGGTGCTCATCATGCTCGTGAGTGGATGACATCACGATTGATTGTTGATTTTAATCATCAGGTGAGGAGATTTTTTGGCGTTATAAACTGCCAAATCAATATGTCAATCGATTTCGACCATTAGCTGAAAAGCTAGGAAATGTGACGAACTATTGTTTAATAGAGCCAAAAGGCACACCAAGTGGTGGCGGGTTTACCGATTGGTTTTTAACAGAGTTTAAAAAACCTTCGTTTACATTTGAAATTGCGCCATATGTTGGTTCACGTCCTGTCCCGAATCACTACTATCAGCAAATATTTGCAGATAATAAACATGTACTCTATACGGTTGGTGAATTTTTAATTGAAAAAGCAGTTAGTAAAGATAAAAAATGATACAAGTTTTCTGAAAATTTGTTATAATATAAGTATCAAATAGTAAGGGGTGGTCTCATGTTTAAAGATATTTTATTAGCTTCTGATGGATCAGAGTATTCGATTCGAGCTTGTGAAAAGGCTGCTTATATAGCTAAACTTAATCCAGATTCAAAAGTAATTGTCTTGTATGTTGTCGATGCGGCAACATCGAGAGCGGATGTGACGAATAGCTATAGTTCATCTGATTTAGATCAGAGTCGAAAAGCAAAACTTGAAATTACTGAACGAAAATTTATTGAGGCTGGAGTAAATTATGAAGTAGTCGTATTGCATGGGGACCCGGGTCCAACTATTGTTAAGTATGCGAATGAAAATAATATTGACCTATGTGTGATTGGTAGTCGGGGATTAAATAAATTACAAGAAATGGTTCTAGGCAGTGTCAGCCACAAAGTCGCTAAACGTGTCGAATGTCCAGTGATGATTGTTAAATAAATGTTAAGAATAGAAAACCTCCTTCTTCATTAAATTTATTTAATAAAGAAGGGGGTTTGTTAATGACAGACTGGACAGAGGCCATAGATTTCGAATTTATGGTCTTCAATGATGAAGTTTTTTAGTTTTTTGATGACATCATCCATTGGACATAGATCAATTTCTTTTGTTACCCCACAAGTTCGGCAAATAAAATGATGATGGTGGTGCTCTGCACAAGAGATTTGATAAAGTTTTTCACCGTCTAATTCAGTTGACTCTAATATTTCTAATTCATCAAAGAGATTCAGATTTCGATAGATCGTATCAAAGCTAATCCCCTCATATTTTTCTTCCATATAATCGAGCAGATCTTTTGCTGTCCGGTAGCGATCTTCTTGTTCAAAGAACGTCAATATCGCTTCGCGTTTATCAGTATATTTATAACCTGCTTCTTTTAATATATCTAATGCTTTTTCAATATTCATAAGATCGCCTTCTTTCTCTTCATATTAAGCCAAACTTTTTTACCGCTAAGCGTTAATAATAGAATTAGAATTGAAATCATTACGATTGTTCCACCTGGCGGGATTTCTAAATAGTAACCAGAAATGAGTCCGCCGATAACTGAAATTTCTCCAAAAATAATTGAATAAATAATCGTTTGTTTAAAGCCTCTTGCAATTCGAATACTTGCAGCAACAGGTAGTGTCATCAG